>JAJQIE010000063.1 GCA_021199395.1 Lachnospiraceae bacterium
CTTCTGGTAGTCCTGGCGCTGATTCTTGTGGCGGCTCAGTTCGTGAGAAATTATGTGACGACGAAGGATAATGCCCTGAATATTCTTGCAATCAATGCCGGCGGTAATGCCAATGAAGAATTCGAGGAAGCGTTTCTTACCGGTTTTCTGGAAGAGAATGGCGTCAATACTTCGAAATATGAAGTCAGCGTCAACCGCTCGGTGACTGTGAACGCGGATTCTGCGGATTATTCGAGCGCATACAGCGAGGGGACGCTTCTGACTCTGTTTACGGCACAGCAGGTGGATCTCTTTTTTGCGGATTATGATTATTTCCGGTCGATGGCATCCGAGGGCTACGCTAAGAATCTGGAGGATTATCTGACGGAGGAAGAGCTTGCCGCTCTGGATACCGACAGTCTTGTCTATGTCACGGTTCAGGAGGACGACGGGGATGATGAAGGTGAGACAGGTGACGGAGACGAGGCTGCCGATGCGGACGGGGAAAATAACGGAAACAGTGATGATTATGAGAGGACGGATGGGGAAATGATCCTCGCGGGTATTCGCCTGCCACAGGCGGAAGGGTGGCTTGGAGAGATGGGCTGGTATCAGGACGGAGCCGATGTGGTTGTCGGGATCTCCGCTTCCGTTCAGCATGAAGACCTGGCGATGGAGCTGCTGAGGGAGGTATTGTCTTATGAATAGCGATACGAAAGCAGACAGGAACGGCAGAAAATTCATAAAAAAAGACAAAAGTCCTTGCCATACGGACACAAAAGGTATAAAATAGCTTTTGAATCTGGTCTTGCCGAGGCGGCGGCCAGTCAATACCTTTAAAGAAAGAGGAGGAATTTATTATGAGAAAGTTAGCAGCACTTGCGCTTTGCGCGACAATGTGTATTGCCAGCGTGGTACCGGTATCCGCGGCAGAGACTGTGAAGATCGGCGTATTTGAGCCGGCGTCCGGCGACAACGGAGCGGGCGGCAAGCAGGAGACTCTTGGTATCCAGTATGCAAATTCTGAGACGCCGACCGTTGAGATCGACGGCGTAGAGTATGATGTCGAGCTTGTGATTGTAGACAACGAGTCCTCGACTGAGAAAGCTCCGACGGCGGCTTCCGAGCTGGTCAGCAATGGCGTATCCGTGGTACTCGGCTCCTATGGCTCCGGCGTATCGATCGCTGCTTCCGATATCTTTGCTGAGGCAGGGATTCCGGTCATTGGCGTTACCTGTACGAACCCGCAGGTTACAGAGGGAAATACTCATTATTTCCGTATCTGCTTCCTGGATCCGTTCCAGGGTACGGTTCTCGCGAACTTCGCTTCTGAGAATTTTGAGGCGTCAAAAGCATATGTGCTGACAAAGCTTGGCGACGACTATTCGGTAGGTCTTGGCTATTACTTTGAAGAGGCATTTACGGAGCTTGGCGGTGAGGTGATTTCCGATACGTTCCCGGAAGGAACAGCGGACTTTACTTCTTACATCACTACAGCGATCAATGAGGGCGTAGACGTTATCTTTGCTCCGACCTCCACTGAGGCTGCACAGCTGATCATCGCTACCGCTTCCTCACAGGGCGTAGAGGTTCCGCTTCTGGCAGGCGATACCTGGGATTCCAACGTGATCCTGAACGCTGCGGAAGGCACGGATCTCAGCGTATACGTGACGACCTTCTATCAGGAGGGCGCAAACGAGGAATTTGATACGAATATCAAAGAGTGGATCAATGCGGACAGCACCAGACTGGCAAACAATGGCGGCGACGATACGGTAGCGGCAGTTACGGCAATGGGCTATGACGCTTATTACACAGCTCTTGAAGCGCTGAAGGCGGCTGGTTCTACAGATGCTGCTGCAGTCAATGAGGCTCTGTGGGATACGACCTATACGGGCGTGACCGGCGAGATTTCTTTTGAATCTGAGAACGGCGATGCGAACCGCGACACCGCGTATGTAAAGGTTGCGAATACGGAGACCGTTGCATGGGATTTCGTAGCGGAGCAGGGCGTACAGTAAAAGGCCTGTGTCCCCGATTTTCTGAAAAAATCAGGATATGAAGTGTGCGCTTCGGCACACAGCAACGGTGCAAAGAGAAACGACGGATGCCGTTTCTACAGATGTGTAAGGCGCAGGGAGGCTGCACGGGCTGCAGCCTCCTTCTATATGAGGCGGCCATATGCCGCCGGACCATAGGATTATGAAGAAGTGGAGCATAGCGGTATCTGTCCATGCGACGGCGTATGTGAACCTTCACTGGGAGGAAAATCTACATGGATTTTATCAATCGAAACCTGCCTTATCTGCTGGCCGGGATTTCGGTCGGCGGGCAGTATGCCCTCATAGCGATCGGATATACGATGGTGTATGGCATTTTAAGGCTGATTAATTTTGCGCACGGCGATATTTTTATGGTAGCCGCGCTGGTGCTTGTCTATGCGTCGGCGTCTCTGCCGCTTTACCTGTCCATTCCACTGACGATTGTGGCGACGGTGGTGCTGGGTCTTGTAGTGGAGCGGGTGGCGTATAAGCCTCTGCGCAGCGCGCCGCGTATGTCGGTTATGATTTCAGCGATCGGTGTTTCCTATCTGCTGCAGAATCTGGCGCTGTATGTGACCGGCGGTCTGGCGCAGGTAGTTCCGTCGATCCCGTTTATTTCTGATTCGGTTCAGATCGGCAGCGCGACGACCAAGGTCGTGACGGTTATTACGCCGATTCTGACGATTATTCTGGTGTTTGCCCTGATGCAGCTGATCAATCATACCAAGATTGGCATGGCGATGCGGGCTGTGGCGAATGACTTTGAGACAAGCCGTCTGATGGGCATTAAGATCAATTCGGTCATCAGCATTACATTTGTGCTGGGATCTTTTCTGGCGGCGATCGGCGCGCTTCTGTATTTTACAAATTATCCGTCCGTAGTGCCGACCTCCGGAGCAATGCCGGGGCTGAAAGCGTTCGTGGCGGCCGTGTTCGGCGGTATCGGATCGATTCCCGGCGCGGTGATCGGAGCGTTTATTATCGGCATCTGTGAGAATATCATCAAGGGACTTGGCTGGACAACATTTTCGGACGCGTTTACGTTTGCCCTCCTGATCATTGTCCTTTTGGTGAAACCGACCGGTCTGTTTGGCGAAAAAGCCACAGATAAGGTCTGAGAGGGGGCACTGATATGAGTAAGAAAACAAATGCTGTTATTTCCGCAGTGCTTCTTGTGGCGTTGTGTGCGTTTGTGATGATTCTGGAGCAGGTGCTCCCGTCAACGCATATCGCGCTGACCGTATTAAAAAAGAGCTGCATTTACGCGCTGGTTGCCGTATCGATGAACCTTCTGAATGGCTTTACCGGTCTGTTTTCTCTGGGGCAGGCAGGGTTTATGCTGATCGGTGCGTATACATACGGCGCGCTTACGATTCCGGTGGCGGACCGTGCTTCGGTCTACCAGTATTTTGACGGCGGCATTATTCAGTTCTCCGTACCGGTATTTGTGGGGCTTCTCGCAGCCGGAGTGGTCGCTGCGATCTTTGCGTGGCTGATCGGGCTTCCGGTGCTGCGCTTAAAGAGCGACTATCTGGCAATCGCGACGCTCGGCTTTGCTGAGATTATCCGTGCGATTTTCCAGTGGGACAAGCTGGGCGTGGTTACAAACGGCTCGAACCTGCTGCGCAAATTTCCGACCTTTAATTCAGTAATGTTCCCGCTGATCGTGAGCGGCGTCTGCATTGCGGTGATTGTGCTGGTGATCAATTCGTCCTATGGACGGGCGTTCCGCGCGATCCGCGACGATGAGATTGCGGCGGAGGCAATGGGAATCAATCTGGCAAAGCATAAGAGGATGTCGTTCTGTATTTCCTCGTTTTTTGCCGGAGTGGGCGGAGGCCTGCTGGCAATGTACCAGACCTCTATCCAGGCGTCTACGTTCAAGTCGGCGATGACCTATGAGATCCTTCTGATTGTAGTTATCGGCGGGCTTGGCTCCGTGACGGGAAGCTGTCTGGCTTCGTTCCTTTATATTGCGTGCTCGGAGTGGTGGCTGCGCTTCCTGGATACAGAGATGTATATCGGCTCCTTCAAGGTTCCGTTTTTGCGAAGCGGCTTCCGGAAGGTTGTCTTTTCGGTCATCATTATGATTATCGTACTGTTTTATCGTAAAGGAATCATGGGCGACAAGGAGTTTTCGCCTGCCCGCGTGTATAACTGGTTTCAGAAGAAAAAGGCAAAGAAGGCCGGGAAGGAGGCTGCGAAATGAGCAACAATATCCTTCGGGCGGAAAATGTGACAATGCAGTTTGGCGGTGTGGTTGCGGTCGATAATCTTTCTCTGGAGGTCAATGAGCATGAGATTGTCGCTCTGATCGGACCGAACGGCGCTGGAAAGACGACGGCGTTCAATTGTATTACCGGCGTATACGAGCCGACCAACGGACGCGTGGAATTCTGCGGGAAAGAGCTGGTCGAGAGCTATCCGCACGGAAAAATGAAGAAGCAGTATAAGGGAGAAAATGCCGGAAAATATACAAAAAGGCTGGTTCAGACCCCGGATAAGATCACGAAGGCCGGGATTGCCAGGACTTTCCAGAATATCCGCCTGTTCTCCTCTATGACGGTTTTTGAAAATGTACTGATCGCAAAGCATATGCGCGCGAAACAGAATCTGTTTACCGCGACCTTTCGTCTGAATCACGCGGAGGAGCAGCGGATGCGCCGCGAGTCGATGGAGCTTCTGGAAATGCAGAATCTGGCGCATTTAAAGGATGAGATTGCCGGATCGCTGCCCTATGGCATCCAGCGCCGTCTGGAGATCGCGAGGGCGCTGGCTACCGAACCAAAGCTTCTGCTCCTTGACGAACCGGCGGCGGGCATGAATCCGCAGGAGACGCAGGAGCTGACAGATTTTATCGGGCAGATCCGCGACCAGTATGACATGACCATTTTTATGATTGAGCACCATATGGATCTGGTAATGCAGATATCCGACCGCGTGTATGTGCTGGATTTCGGAAAACTGATCACCGATGGAACGCCGGAGGAAGTACAGAATGATCCGCGCGTCATCGAGGCATATCTGGGGGTGAGTGAAGATGCTTAAAGTACAGGATCTGAAAGTGAACTACGGCGGCATCGAAGCTGTAAAGGGAATCAGCTTTGAGGTGCCCGAGAACAGCATCGTCACGCTGATCGGCGCAAACGGCGCGGGCAAATCCACCACGCTGCGCTCCATCGTATCGCTGGAAAAACCGGCTTCCGGTACGATCACCTTCAACGGTGAAAATATTACCGGACAGGATACAGACGTCATCGTATCGAAGGGAATCACACTGGTGCCGGAGGGTCGCAAGATTTTCCCGGATCTGACAGTGCTGGAAAAT
>JAJQIE010000033.1 GCA_021199395.1 Lachnospiraceae bacterium
CTCACAAAAGTTCAAAATCCTAGTCTGCCTTTATCCCCATCCCGTGAATAGTAACGCTCAAAGACCACGTTTGCGTCGCTGCGGTCGATCTCTCTCGTCTCCTGCTTCAGCTCCGTCTCTTTCTCCTGCGCATCCGGCGGCAGAAGCCCCTTCACCAGCATCTCTCTGGTAAATTCACTCACCTTTCCGCTGACCGGTATCTTTCCGTCGCGCATGATCGCCACATCGGTAGCGACCTCAAACACCTCCGAGAGACGGTGCGTGATATAGATGATACCGATGCCCTTTGCCTTCAGCTCATTAATGTTCCTGAAGAGCGTCTGCACCTCGTCAAAGGTCAGCGCACTGGTCGGTTCGTCCAGAATCAGGATCTGGGCATGGCGAAGAAGCCCACGCAGGATCTCTACCATCTGCTGCTCCGCGATCGTCAGGCTCCCCGCCTTCCGTCCCAGGTCGAACTGCCATCCGACCTCCTGCATAAGCGTTACGAGCTCTTTTCTCAGCTCTGAATTCTTTTTGTTGTTAAAGCCGATGATGATATTCTCTTCCACTGTCATATTCGGGAACAGCATGGGCTCCTGGGGAACCATATAAATGCCATTGGCGAGAGCCGCGCTCGTCTTTTTCGAGGTGACCTTCTCACCTCTCACATAAATCTCTCCGCGGTCATACTGGTATATACCCATGATGATCTTCATCAGGGTACTCTTCCCCGCGCCGTTCCCGCCGATCAACGCCAGTACCTCGCCCCTGTTCAGGTCAAGGCTGATCCCTTTCAGGACAGTATTGATGCCAAAAGCTTTGTAGATGTTTTTAATATTCAGCAGCGCATCTTCCGGCAAAACAATTCCTCCTTTCCAGTCGTCAAATGCTTTCACGCGATTGATAGTTTACAAATGTTCTCGCTCAAAAATATTGTTTCAATTCAAGTCTGTTTCTAGTATATTCTGTATTGGTTCATTTGTCAATACGCAAATTGTTCAATCTAATCAACCTTTTTATTAGTCAATAAAATAATTTGTGCATTTTTGTCATTTTATTTTTTCGCCTCTGCCTTCCTAATAGTCATTGACAACAATTCCTTTTCATGCTACACTCTTTACAAAAAGGAACTTTTGTTTTTCTTTTTTACATTTGTTCCAAACGGAGGAATCTACCGTGGCGAGAGACTATGACTATGAAGATATGCTGCAGGTGAAGGCTTCCTGGTACTATTATATGGAAGACATGACCCAGCAGGAAATCGGCGAGCATCTTGGGATATCGCGTCTCCGTGTGAATAAGCTTCTGGATAAGGCGCGCAAAAACGGCGTGATTCAGTTTTCCGTGAGAGCCCGCGACAATAGCCGCATGGAGATTGAGCGAGAGTTTGCGAAGCAGTTCGGCCTGACGGACGTATTTATTGTGCCGCCCGCCCACAACGACGGCGACATCAATGAAAATGTCGCGCAGGCTGCGGCCACATACATCTACGATCATCTCGACAGGGACAGCTTTATCAATATGGGCTATGGCGATACGCCGGGACGGGTGCTGAACCACATGGCGAAGATATCCGAGTTTCCCATCAATGTGGTATCTCTGACCGGCGGGGTCAGCTACTACCTGCCGAATACGCAGTCGGATATTTTCAATGCGAAGCTCCATCTGACGCCGACTCCGCTGGTTCTCCAGAATGCCTCTATCATTCCGGAGCTGGAGCGCGAGCCCAGCGTCATGCAGATCCTGAATATGAGCAGGCTGGCAAAGATGACCTTCATTGGGATCGGCGGAATGGATGAGGACGCTACTGTCCTGAAAAACGGGCTTCTCTCCAGAGACGATTATCTGCTGCTGTCGATGAAAGGCGCGGTGGGAGATCTTCTGTGTCATTTCATTGACGCGAACGGACAGCCGGTTCCATCCGACATCGAGGGGCGGCTGATCAGCACCTCGCTTGACAAGCTGAAAGCGATGAGCAATGTGGTGGCAGTGGCTGTCGGCGCGCACAAGGCAAAGGCGATCCTTGCCACGCTCCGCGGCGGATATCTGAGCACCCTGATCACGGATGAGGCTACCGCAATCAGGATCATGGACTTAAATAAGGAAGAAACAGACATAAACAGAGAAAAAGGAGGCGGACAGCATGAGCAATGAGTATTTACTCGCGATTGACGCGGGGACTGGCAGTGTACGGGCAGTTCTGTTTGATCCGGACGGGACGCAAATCGGCTGTGAGCAGAGGGAATGGGAGCACAAAGAGGACCCGCGCTATCCGGGAAGCATGGACTTCGACTGGGTACACAACTGGGAGCTTGCCTGCGAATGTACGCGCGGCGTGCTCGCGGACACTCAGGTGAAGCCGGAGCAGATCCTGGCGGTATCGACCACCTGCATGAGAGAAGGGATCGTCCTGTACGATGGCGAGGGAAATGAAATCTGGGCCTGCGCCAATGTAGACGCCCGCAGCGATGACGAGGTGGGACGGCTGATACGCATGAACCCGGATCTCGAAAAGGAGATTTACCTTCAGAGTGGACAGACCTACGCGCTGGGCGCGCTTCCCCGTCTTTTATGGGTAAAGGATAAAATGCCGGAGGTCTATGAAAAGACAGCCGCGGTCGGAATGTTCAATGACTGGCTGATCCGGAAGCTCACCGGTGTAGAGGCGGTCGAACCGAGCAATGGGTCTACGACCGGTATTTTCGATTTAAAAAGCAGGAGCTGGGATCCGTCTATCGCAGCGAAATGCGGACTGAGGGAGGATATCTTTCCGCCTGTGATGGAGTGCGGAAGCGTAATTGCCAAGGTAAATGCCAAGGGCGCTGCGGATACCGGTCTGGCGGAAGGTACGCCTGTCGTCGCCGGCGGCGGTGACGCCCAACTTGGAAGCATCGGCGTAGGTGCGGTAGCGCCAAATCAGGCGGCTGTATTCGGCGGCAGTTTCTGGCAGTATGAGTTCAACACCGACAGCGGGGCTACGGATCCCGGCTGCCGCGTCCGTGTGAACTGCCACGCTGTTCCGGGCGTATGGCAGTACGAGGCGCTCGCGTTTAAGCCCGGTCTGGTCATGCGCTGGTTCCGCGACGGCTTTTGCGAGCGCGAAAAGGAGCTCAGTAAGGCGACCGGTGAGGACGTCTATGACATTATGAATAAGGAAGCGGAAAAAATACCAGCCGGCTGTTATGGGATGATGTGCGCGTTCAGCGACGTCATGAACTTCATCAGCTGGAAGCACGCGGCGCCCACCTTTACGAATTTCGGGCTGGAGCCGGAGAAATTCAACCGTTATACCTTCTACCGCGCGATTCTGGAAAATACCGCAATGCTGGTGAAGGGCCACATGGAGCTGGTAAAGGAAGCGACCGGAAACATGCCCTCTGAGGTGATTTTTGCCGGCGGCGCATCCAAGAGCCCGCTCTGGGCACAGATCCTCGCGGATGTGCTGAATATGCCCGTGAAGGTACCGGTCGTAAAGGAAGCGACCGCTCTGGGCACCGCTATCCTGGCGGGTTATGGCGTTGGCCTTTATTCCAGTATGGAGGAGGGTGCTCAGCGGACGATCCGCTGGGATCGGGTTTTCACACCGGATGCGGCGAACCATGAGGTCTATGAGCAGATGTACCCCACCTGGCGGAAGGTATATGCGGCTCAGATGGAGCTGATGAATCAGGGGCTTACAAAACCGATGTGGGCAGCGCCCGGTCTGTGATCACTGTATTATAAGTGAAACATTTATATCATGACATTTATATTACGGCATTATCCTCATGACATTTATACCACGGCATTATCCGGGCAGCACGGCACTCTGAGCATGGCCGTTCAGGAGACATGGAGAGCCGTATCCGGCGCAGATAAAACTGCTTACGCCGTTTACTGTCATTTAAGACACTATCATTTAATTGCTACTATTTAAATAAGAACATAAGAACAGGGAGGAAAACAGCATGTATATCGTTGATGAGAAGGATCGTGAATACCGTTTTGGCGACAGCGGGCCAAAATACCTTATGAAAGGTCCGCGTATGAATTTTGCAGTCGTACAATTCATGCCGGGCGATGATTTCGCGGCGCATTACCACAATATTATGGAGGAGAATTTTTATATTCTCGAAGGTGAGGTCGATATCGTCGTAGACGGTAAGGTAAACCATATGTATCCGGGACAGTTCATCCACATTGAGCCGGGCGAGATTCATTATTGCATCAATAACTACGACAAGCCGATTAAAATGGTCTCCTGTCTGGCTCCGTACCAGGAATCCGACAAGGTCAACATCGAGAATTATACCTATTGACCATTCCTGCTGTACCGCCGGGCTGACCGTCCTGGTAGCCCGCACAGTATCGGCTATTGCGTATGTATGCCACAAGGCCGATCAGTCCGACGGAGGAGCACTTATGTTTCCGTCCGTTTCATTGCTTGCGAAAATATAGGAAACGACTAATGTCGTTTCCTATAAATAAGGAGAAAAATCATGCAAAGAATTCCAAGCTTCAGTATCGATCACACAAAATTAAAGAGAGGCGTATATCTGTCCAGGCAGGACGATGATGTCATGACATGGGACGTCCGTATCAAGGAGCCGAATCACGGCGATTATCTGTCCACTGGCGTGAGCCATACCATCGAGCACCTGTTCGCCACCTATGCACGCAACAGCGAATACAAGGACGGTATCATCTATGTCGGGCCAATGGGCTGTCGTACAGGCGTTTATTTCCTGACCAGAGGGCTGACCAACCAGCAGGTACTGGACTGCGTAAGAGAGTCTTTCCGCTTCATCACACAGTTCCAGGGTGAGATTCCGGGCGCAAAGGAGGAAGAATGTGGAAATTACCTGGATCACGATCTGGAGGGCTGCCGCGCAGAATCCGCGAAATACCTTGAGGTTCTCGATCAGCTGACCGTGGACGATATGCACTACACCGCATATCTTGATTAAAACACAATATAAGGAAATCGAAATAATTTTCTTTTTTTCGGAAATTCTATTGACAGAAATTCAAGTTTGAACTAAGATATAACGGTGTGTTTACATTAAACGTCCGTGTCCGATTTTAATGAAACAACCCATTATTTCAGAAGTTGGGAGGTGTTCACATTGGCTAATATCAAATCTGCAAAGAAAAGAATTCTTGTTTCTCAGAAGAAGCATGACAGAAATAAATCCATCAAGTCTTCTGTTAAGACTGCGATGAAAAAGGTAGATGCAGCCGTTGCGGCAAATGATAAGGCAGCAGCGGAGGCAGCTCTTATCGCTGCCACTTCTACAATTGATAAAGCCGCAACCAAAGGCGTTTATCATAAGAACAATGCAGCGAGAAAAGTTTCCCGTCTGACCAAAGCTGTCAATACAATG
>JAJQIE010000106.1 GCA_021199395.1 Lachnospiraceae bacterium
CCCGGTTCCTGCACAACAGCCAAAGGATATCAAACTCTGTCGGAGTCAGTACCAGCTCCCGCTCATTGAAAACACATTCGTGCGTGTCCCGGTTCATCAAAAGCCCCGCAAAATCAATGACGTTCTCCGGCACTCCCGTCCCCGCCTCATTGTATTTTGTATAGCGGCGAAGCTGTGCCTTGACTCTCGCTACCATCTCAAGCGGATTGAACGGCTTTGGAATATAATCGTCAGCTCCCATCGTGAGCCCGGTGATCTTATCCGTGTACTCGGTCTTGGCCGTCAGCATAATCACCGGGAACTTATACTTCTCCCGGATTTTCTGCAATACCTGAAAGCCATCGATATCCGGCAGCATCACATCAAGCAGCGCCAGATCCGGCGGCGACTGCTCCACCCTGCGCAGCGCTTCACGACCGGAATACGCCAGCTCTACCTCATATCCATCATTGCGCAGGTAAAGACCGATCACCTCCGCAATCTCCTTTTCATTATCCAAAACCAGAATTTTGCTCATTTGCTGCGGCCGCCCCCGTTGAAAATACTCTGATGATGCTTTTACAGTAAGTCCCCATACAGCGGTTTCGCTGCACCACTACATATAAAAGCTGATTGCTTCGTTTCTTCGGAACTTTCGCAATCACCACCGGTATTCGTAATCCGCTCATTTTTCAAAGAAAAATGGCTACTTACTCATACCGGTTTGGTCCTCTAATGTCTAAATGGCTCTGCGCACAAGTGCGCCCGCCATTTCGCCATTGAGGACGCTTTTACAGTAAATTTCCGACTGTTCTCGGATAGGGAAGTACATCACGGATATTGGACATACCAGTTATATACATTACGCATCTCTCAAATCCGAGTCCGAATCCCGCATGACGGGTGGAACCATATTTGCGCAGATCCATATAATAAGCATAATCCTCCGGCTTCATGCCAAGCTCCGCAATGCGTGCAGCCAGAATCTCATAATCATCCTCTCTCTGGCTGCCTCCAATGATTTCCCCGATACCAGGCACCAGACAATCCATCGCGCGCACGGTCTTTCCGTCGTCGTTCAGCTTCATATAGAATGCCTTGATCTCTTTTGGATAATCCGTAACAAACAATGGCCTTTTGTAAATCTTTTCCGTCAGGTAGCGCTCATGCTCCGTCTGGAGATCGCCGCCCCAGGATACCTTGTATTCAAATTCGTCATTGTGCTTTTCCAGAATCTCGACTGCCTCCGTATAGGTAATACGCCCAAACTCAGAATTCAGCACATGATTCAGCCGCTCCATCAGCCCCTTGTCCACAAAGGAGTTGAAAAACCGCATTTCCTCCGGCGCGTTTTCCAGTACATAGCGAATAATATATTTGATCATATTTTCCGCCAGAACCATATCATCCTCCAGATCCGCAAAGGATATCTCCGGCTCGATCATCCAGAATTCCGCCGCGTGGCGGGCTGTATTTGAATTCTCCGCGCGGAAGGTCGGGCCAAAGGTATATACGTTCCGAAATGCCTGCGCAAACGCCTCTACATCAAGCTGCCCGCTCACAGTCAGGTTCGTCGCCCTCCCAAAAAAGTCCTCCGTGTAATCGATTGTCCCCTGTTCATTGCGCGGAGGATTCTCAAGATCGAGGGTCGTCACCTGGAACATCTCACCCGCGCCCTCGCAATCGCTCGCCGTAATGAGCGGCGTGTGTACATATACAAAGCCGCGCTCCTGAAAGAAGGTATGGATCGCATACGCAATCAGCGACCGCACGCGAAAAACCGCCTGAAATGTATTTGTCCGCGGACGCAGGTGCGGAACCGTGCGCAGGTACTCCAGTGAATGACGCTTTTTCTGCATCGGATATTCCGGTGTCGACGCGCCCTCCACCTCTACAGATGTCGCCTGGATTTCAAACGGCTGCTTCGCGTTCGGAGTAGCCACCAGCGTACCGGCAGCAATCACAGCCGCACCTACATTCAGCTTTGAAATCTCCGCAAAATTAGAAAGCTGATCCGAATATACGATCTGAAGAGTCTCAAAAAAAGTACCGTCGTGCAATACGATAAATCCAAAGGTTTTCGAGTCACGAATACTGCGTACCCATCCGCCAACGGTAATCTCTTTTCCAATATAGCTGTCGCGGTCACGATACAGCTCTTTTACTGTAGTAAATTTTCTTTCCATATACGGTCTCCTTGTAATTGGCAACTGCCCGGAACATTCGCAGCCACACATTTTATTTCTCATATGGTTAATTATACCCATTTTGTTCAAAGTCCGCAAGGACTAAACATGGAACGCTTTCTTAATAATTCATAATGATTTGCAATTTCATGGATTCGCTCGACAAAAGGGGATGATACTATGGTCAGGAGATTTTTGCCATGCCATCCGGGGAATCCGGATGGCAGAGTCACCAGAATTCAGTGACGTGGAAATGAGAACCGGAGAAATGTAACAATAACTCAGAAAATCCGATCAGCGACCGCTCATGAAATCTGTAGCAGAAAAGCAATTACCGCGGTGTCGAACGGCTAATAACATTTTTCGATTTGAGCTCATGGATGGAAGCCAGTACTGCATAAAGCGCAGCAAAACCTTCTGAAATCCAAAACGCATACCATGCATAGGAAATGCCAAACATTTTCGAAAAAATCCAAATCCCCGGCACAAGTAAAAATAACTGCCGCAGCGCGGTCCCAAGCATATTTATTACCCCATTCCCCAGGCCGGACATGCTGTAGCCAAAAATAGTTGTCAGCGCAGTCAGTACAAACGTCACAGAGATAATGCGCAGTGCGGGGATTCCAATTACCAGCATGGAATCGCTTGCAGAAAACAGCCTGAGCAGCTGTGCCGGAAATGCGCAAAATAATACAGTGCCAATCAGCATTATACAAACAGCAACAGGAACCATAACACGGAGCATTGACAACATGCGTTTTTCATTTTTCGCCCCATAATTAAAACCCACTATCGGAATCGCTGCCTGTCCCATGCCCTGAATCGGCAAGACCAGAAAATTTTGCAGTTTGTAATACACGCCAAAAAACGCAACCGCTGTTGAAGAAAACGGCATTAAAATTCCATTGACAGCGGAAATCATAATGGAACCCATGGCCTGCATAACGATAGTCGGAAAGCCAACCTTATATATAGCAGCCAGGCGGCTTCCAGTGAAATGATAATTATGGAATGCAAATTTTACTTCCGGGTTTTTAAATGCGTTCAGCAGCAAAGCCACCAAAGCTCCTAACCACTGACCGATGACTGTTGCGATTGCAGCACCACGGATTCCGAGTTCCGGAAACCCAAACAAGCCAAAAATCATAATCGGACCAAGAATAATATTCGTAACTGCTCCGACCACAAGCGAAACCATACTAAGCGTTGTGTTTCCGGTTGCCTGCAGCAGCCTCTGCGCAAGCGTTTCAAAAAATATGCCCGCACAGAACACCATACAGATCGTGAGATATTGTTTACAAAGCAAAGCCGTCTCCGGGTCAGTGGTGAAAAACGTCGCAAATTTCCCTGCGGCCAATATCCCGACAGCCATAAAAAAAACAGTGCCTGCCGCCGACAGAATCAAACCCGTCGTCGCAATCCGATTCGCTTCATCATATTTTTTTGCGCCTAAATTTCTGGAAAGCAAAGCGTTGATTCCTACACTCGTCCCCACCGAAAAAGCGATCATCATGATTTGCATAGGATACGCTAACGATGTAGCGGTCAAAGCTTTTTCACTTATCCTTGCCACAAAAATGCCGTCAACTATGTTATAAAGTGACTGTACCAGTAATGATACCATTAATGGCAACGACATATTCAGAACCAATGCCGGCATCGGCATTGACGCCATTTTGTTTTCTTTACTCTTATTTTCCATAAAGCCTCTTACACCTCTCTTACATTTTTAGTAAACGACATTATTCGTTTTACTTCCAAATCAAAATCCGGATCCTGTCAACGTTTTTTTATACCCCTTCATCCCCGAAATGATCCGTCTTCAAAAGTGCAAAGCACTTATTCACTCAACAGCTTTCGTTTTTTCCATCGGCCACTGATAAAGAAAAAGAAGCAGATCACGCCTGGTAATGCCCTGGAAAATCCGATCGCCCAGAAGTAACCGGTAACACCCATATTCAAAATATCCGCAAAGAAAATACTGAGTCCTATCTTGCAGACCACGCCATCCAGAATACCGATAATAAAATTCATGGACACAAAGCCGCTCCCGATAATAGCGGACTGAAAAGAAGAAGTAATCGCCGAAAATATGAAATGTGTGATCAGGATATGCATATAAACAATACCCATTTGCAGTACTTCCTCTTCTTTTGTAAACATCCTGAATACCTGGCGTGGAAACAGCAGCGCAAGCAGGGCCAGCAGCAGCGCGATCATAAAACTGCTCGCAAATGTGTACCACACCGTTTTATCGGCGCGCTTTGGCTTCCTGGCTCCCAGGTTCTGGCCGACCATCGCGCCGGACGCCTGGCTTATGCTGCCGGATGTAAACACATCCAGAAATTTCTGTATTTTGTTCCCTATACTGTTTGTAGCCGAGGCGGTAAGGCCATAGCTGTTAATCTGAGCGTTTACCCAGAATAAACAAAAACAGACAAGCATAGAGCGGATCGCCTGTGGAATTCCCTGCTGAATAATTATCTTCGCGGCATGCTTATCCGGCCTGAAATCCGAACGTTTAAATTCAAACTGTTCCTTATTTCTATACATATAATAAAAAGCCGCAAAAAAAGACCCCGCCTGGGAAAGCATTGTTGCGATTGCCGTTCCTGCCGCTCCCATACGGAAAACCGCGACCAAAATCACATCCAATACAATATTGATCACGGCCGCTATGATTATAAATAACAGCGGGCGTTTCGATTCTCCCATTCCACGCAAAATGCCGCATATCGCATTATATCCAAACACGAACGGAAGGCCTGCTGCAGTGATCCGCATATAAGCTTCCGCCTGGCTCATCGCTTCATTGGGGCAATTTAAAAGCTTCAGAAAAGAGATACAGAATGCCATGGTAATTATCATAAAAAAGAACGACATTCCTGTCATTAGGGTAAACAGCGTTCCAATCCCTTTTCTGATTTTCTCATTTTCCTTTGATCCGACCAGCTGAGCAATGTAAATCTGTCCGGCGCTCGAAAACGCCATTGCTACCGGTGTCACAAGATCAGCGGCCTCTCCGCCGGACGACACTCCTACCGTTCCCACGCTCCCTGCAAACTGACCAATCACGATCAGATCCACCAGAGAATAGATCTGTTGAATAATATTCGTCATAAATATCGGAATCTAAAACAAAAGAAGCCCTTTTAAAATAGCGCCC
>JAJQIE010000009.1 GCA_021199395.1 Lachnospiraceae bacterium
GAGATACCCGATGCCGATAATGATCAGCACCGGGAGAACCATTTCAATTACCTGAAGCTGCATAGCTTATCTACATTTCATACATCGACCGCGGAACATACAGGCGTTTTATCCGCAGCCGCATGATGTCGTTTCCTTTCAGTGAATGAGCTCCTGATAGAATTCATATGCCTGGACGTCCGTGTAGCCCTCGTGCACAATCTTCGCGATTGCCTGAGCCATCTCGATCGCGTGCTCACTCTGGAAAATATTCCGGCCCATGTCCACGCCGCGCGCGCCTTTGGAGATTACCGTATAGGCAAGCGTCAGCGCCTCTTTCTCCGGCAGCTTCTTCCCTCCCGCTACTACGATCGGCACCGGGCAGGCAGCGACGATTTCCTCAAAATTCTCACAGTTGTAGGTCTTTACCAGCTGGACGCCCATCTCCGCTACGATCCGGGTGGCGAGCTTAAAGAAACGGTCTGTCCGCTCCATGTCCTTGCCTACGGCCACTACGCCGAGCGTCGGGATGCTGTAGCGCATACCCGCGTTGATCACCTGAGAGAGATTGTCGAGGCTGGAAAGCTGCCCGTCCGCTCCGATAAAGGTCTGGACCGCCATGCAGTCCGCATTCATGCGAATCGAATCTTCAATATCCACCGCTACCACCTCATGGGAAAGGTCGTCATTGAGCATGGAAGACCCGGAAGAAACACGCAGGGCAATTCCTTTCGTGATTTCCGGCGGTACACAGGTGCGGATCGCGCCTCTTGTCCCCATAAATACATCCACATACGGCGCAAGCTTAGGGAGAAGCAGGTCAAGCCTCTCAAGTCCGGCGGTAGATCCCATAAAATAGCCGTGGTCAAAAGCAAACATGACCGTATTTCCGCTTTTCGGGTTGAAAATATTGGAAAGATGCTTTTTCATCCCCCAGTCCAGGCTGTTTGCGCCTTTTACATAAAATCCTTCCTGATTTGCAAAAGGTACCCCTGTATGATAATCCTTTGCAACCTTCAGTCCGTCTTTGTCTGCCATATTCTACTCCTCTTTTCTTCGAATGATAATGTGATAATGGTTTCGTGCGCGGGGTCGGTAACGGGAAAGAATCTCTCATTTCCGCACGCACCACATATGGGCAGAGCGATACACTCTGCCCATTTTCAGCTTAAATTTCAGTTCCAGCTGTGAATGCTGTCCGCATTCCGCCGCAGTTCGGCTCGAAAGGCTTCTGCTTTAAAAGCTTCTTACTTAAATGTCTCTGCCTTAAATGCTTTTGCTTTAAATTAGAAGTCGTATTCGTCCATGTTGTCCTCTGTGAACACAACGCGCTCCGGAAGGAGAACTACGCCGTTGTTCGTATCGCCCGTCTCAGCGCCCTCGGAAATGCAGTCATTTGCTTCGATGGTCACGTCGCCGATGCTCGGAACAGAGATCGTGTCGCCTACAGCTACTTCATTTCCAGCAGCAAGGTAAGCCGCTACATAGCAGCCCAGAGCGCCCTGGATCTGGCAATCCCAGAGACCCCACTCATAAAGGATTCCCGCTGTGCAGTATTCCTTGATGGAGTTCGGAGAAGCAAAGCCCGTGATCGTGATGCTGTCTCTGTCAAGACCCGCGTTCTGTGCAGCCTGAAGCTGTCCCGGAAGAGCCGTAGAGTCGTTGCAGATGATCAGGTCGATGTCTTCATGGTTCGAAAGGATAGAAGCGCCAACGGTAACAGCCTTCTCAGAATCCTGCTCGCTGTAGTAGTTGTCCTCAGCTACGTTTACCCAGTTCGGATAATTCTCAGCGATGATCGCCTCGCCCGCTACCTGCCAGGAGTTCTGGTCGGTAACAGTCGCCTGTGAATAATGCCAGCAATACTTGATCTCGTCATTTTCCGGATCCAGTCCGCGTTTTTCAAGAGCGTCCACACTCATGTCTACAAGCATCTGTCCGAGCACCTCCGGAGTTCCCTGGGAAACCATGAGAGCACGATCCTCTACATTCGCGTCGGAATCCCATGTACACACGGTAATGCCCATATCCATTGCTTCCTGCAGCGCATCAGATACTCCCGCCGCGTCTACTGTAGAAATGCAGATCGCGTCTACGCCGGAGTTGATCGCCTGGTTGATAACCTCAACCTGCTCCGCCGCGCCGGCTACGGAATTGCCCATGTACTCTACTGTGATGCCCCACTCCTCAGCGTACGCCTGAGCGCCGTCGTTTGCGGACTCGAAGAATGCATTACCGGTAACCTTGGGGATAAACGCCACTGTCATTCCTTCTACGGATGCTTCTTCAGCCTGTACACCTACGCCCATTGTACCGACTACCATAGCAGATGCGAGTAAGCCGGCGATGATTTTTTTTGCCATACTTCATTTCCTCCTTGTTTTGGTTTTTTATTAAGTATCTATATCCAGAGAGGATTTCTCCTCTCCAAACATCTTTATGAATCCCCGGATGCGGATACTGCCGCGTCCCGGATCCTTCCGGGATATCCTTCGCACCGATCATATCCGGATCATTCGGGCATATCCTTTTTCCTCAGCTTCGCGAGGAACGCCGCGACAGAGGGCATTCCGGCCATGGAGCGTCCGAGAACGACCACCAGAAGCAGTATCCCGATCGGGATATCCAGGTACTGCGTCCCGATCTTAAAGCAGAGCGGCAGGCCAAAGCGAAGCAGTCCGATCACCATCGACGCCAGCGCTGTGCCGACCACATGCCCCTTTCCGCCGGTGCTGAGCGTGCCGCCCAGAACGACGGCTGTGATGATATTCAGCGTAAAATTGTCGCCAAGGTCACATTTTGCGGTGCCCAGATAGGCGGTGAGCACGATCCCGGCAATCGCGGCGCTGAGCGCAGAGAGGATATAGGTGCTCATAATGACCATCCGGCTGTTGATCCCGGAATACTCGGCCGCGTTCTGATTGACCCCGACCAGGAAAATCCTCCTGCCATACTTCGTGCGGTGCAGAAGAATATAGGCGATAACCACAAGTCCCAGGAAAATGACAAGCTGATTCGGGATGATGCCAAAATACTTGTGCTTGGACAGCACCCGGAAAGCATCCGGGAAACCGCTGATCCCCTGATAGCTGGCAGTGGAAGCCAGATTGGATACCAGAAGCGCGATCCCCGAATAGAGGAAGCTGCCGCCCAGTGTGACCACCATGGCCTGTACGCCGCAGTAGGCGATAAAGAACCCTGAGAGCGCTCCGCAAAGAGCCGCCGCCACCGTCGCGATCACTACGGAAACCCAGATATTGCACCCGAAATCCTGCCAGGTCACGCCGATGATAATGGAGACAAGTCCGACAATCGAACCGGCCTGGATATCAATGCCGCCTGTAATCATGACAAAGGTCACAAACAGTGAAATGATACAGATGGACATAAAATCATTCATGCTGTTGAACAGAAGCGCCGGACGGAGGAATTTCGGGTTCGCAGAACCAAAAATCACACATTCCAGAATCAGGATAACGACCAGCACGGTCTGCCAGCTTGAGAATGTTTCTTTTAATTTTGCGGAAAAGGATTTATTCATGTGCGCCATCTCCTTTCCCCATCTCCCCGCCCGTCGTGCGGGCCGCGAGCCTCTGCCTGCGGTTCTTCTCCGCGGCGTTTCTCTGCATCAGCGAGTCAACGACGACAATCGTGATCAGCATAATACCCGTGATCGTATCGTCATAGGTGGAGCCCAGCTCCATGAACACCAGCAGACGGCTGATGCTCGCCATGATCACAGCGCCGATGCCTGCTCCCACCACGCTGCCGACGCCGCCGCTCAGGCTGATACCGCCAAGCACGCACGCCGCTACCGCTTTCATCTCGTACCCGCTGCCGGAGGTAGCGGTCACAAAACCGATACGCGAGGAATATACGATACCGGACAGCGCCGCGAAGATCCCGCAGATCACGTATGCCAGCACCTTCGTCTGCGTCGTCGGGATACCTACCAGCGTCGCGCCGGACGGGTTATCCCCGACAGCGATAAAATATCGCCCGCGCTTTGTCTTTTTCAGCAGGAAATAGATCACTGCTACGACTATGGCGGTCACGGTAAAGAAAATACTGACGCCGCCGACAAATGTATTGGTATAGAGCTTTTTAAATCCAGCCGGAAGGTTCTCTACCCAGGAACCGCCCGTATAGACATACATCATCCCGCGCATCACGCCGTTCGTGCCGAGCGTGAAAATCAGGGACGGTACCTTCATCACCGCTACGCCCCAGCCGTTGAACAGGCCGAACAGCGCGCCGATCAGTATGCCCGTGGCAAACGCCAGACCCCAGTTCTGCCCATCGCGGAGCATACAGGACACCACCGTAGCGGTAAATCCGAGATTCGCGCCTACGGACACGTCGATCTCCCCGATAAAC
This sequence comes from Lachnospiraceae bacterium, assembly GCA_021199395.1. Taxonomy (GTDB): domain Bacteria; phylum Bacillota; class Clostridia; order Lachnospirales; family Lachnospiraceae; genus Choladousia. The sequence goes on from JAJQIE010000009.1 coordinate 4,357, forward strand.
AGAGTAAACGCCATACCCACGGAAATGATTATGTAAACAACGCTTTCATTGAAGCACGCCACGATATTGCTTGCCTTCAGGAAGCTCGGATTGATCACGCCTACCAGCAAAAACAGCGCGACCAGGAACAGGAAGCTCGTGAGCTCTCTTGTTTTGAGTAATTTTTTCATGCTCTCACCTCCGAATCCTCTGTAATACCGAAGGCTGCCGCCATCAGGCGATCCTGGTTGATGTCCTCCCCGACGAATTCACCGTTGATCCGTCCGCGGTACACCGTCATAACGCGATCCGAGAGCTCCACGATCTCCTCCATATCAGAAGAAATCAGCAGGACGGATACCCCTTCCTTCCTCAGTTCATGAATGATCGAATAGACATCTCCACGGGCCGCGGCGTCGATCCCGCGGGTCGGCTCGTCCAGGATCAGAAGCTTAGGGGACGTGGAAAGCGTCCTCCCGATCACTACCTTCTGCTGGTTCCCGCCGGAAAGGCTGCCCGCTGTCTGCGACTGCCCCGTCACCTTGATCCGGAACTCATCGATATGCCGCTGCGTAATCTCACGCTCATATTTCCGGTTCAGGAAGAACCGCCCCATCTCTTTTTCCGCAAGCATGGCGCTGGAGGTGTTCGCCGCGACATCACTGATCTTGAAAAACCCGTGCAGATGTCGATCCTCCGGCACATAGTTCAGCCCGGCCTCGATAACCTTCTGTGTGGGAAGTCCCGTAATGTCCTGTCCCGCCAGGATCGCTTTCCCGCCAAGCACCTTATCCTTTCCGAAAACGGTAGTGGCAAGCTCCGTCCGGCCCGCGCCGACCACGCCGGCAAGGCCGAGGATCTCTCCGGAATAAACCTTCAGGGAGATGTTGCTGAAGCCATAACCGCTGTAATCCTGCAGCTCAAAGGTTACTATTCACGGGGTGGGGATGGTATCTAAGGTGCCTGGCTCCTCATCTTTTG
>JAJQIE010000201.1 GCA_021199395.1 Lachnospiraceae bacterium
ATGTCTGTTTACGATCACATCAGCGACTACGCCGCCCTTCATTCGGATCACACGGTTTTCCTTTTTCGCAATCTCCTCATTATGGTTCACCATCAGCAGCGTCGTACCGGATTTGATCACATCCTCCAGCACCGTCAATACCTCGATACTCGTCTCATAATCCAGCGCCGCGGTCGGCTCGTCGGCGAGGATGATCCGCGGCTTTTTCACCAGCGCCCTGGCGATGGACACACGCTGCTGCTGCCCGCCGGACATCTGCGCCGGATAATTTCCCTTCCTCTGCGCCAGTCCGACGCTCTCCAGCGCTTCCTGGGCACTCATCGGATTCTCACAAAGCTCACCGATAAAATCCAGATTCTCCTCCGCGGTCAGGGTCGGCATAAGATTATACGCCTGGAAAATAAAACCTACCGAATGCCTGCGATACATCGTCAGCGTCTTCTCATCGGCATGAGAATAATCCTTTCCGTCAAACAGGAAGGTCCCGCTTGTGAGCTGATCCATTCCGCCGACGATGTTCAGCATCGTCGATTTCCCGCAGCCGGATTCGCCCAGGATCACCAGGAATTCCCCTTCCCGGATATCCAGATTGACGCCCTTGAGCACCTGAATCTGATTTTCTCCCTCTCCAAAGGTCTTTTTGACGTCGCGCAGAGAAATGATCGCTTTTTTCCCCTCTGTAAATCCAAGGTTCAGCCCGCGCCCGTCGATCGCGATCGCGGCGAGCATTGCCAGATCCTCGCAGAGACTGACGTCCTCGTCGCTGTACAGAGAGCCGTCCTTCTTATTGATGATCTGGATGCAGCCGATCACCTCGTATTTATTCACCAGCGGAACGCAGACCATACTTCTGGTCACGAATCCGGTCTCCGCGTCAAACCTGCCCGCCCAGCGCGCATCCTTCTGGCAGTCTTTGACCACTGTGGTCTTCCCATCTCTTACGACCGCGCCCGCGATCCCTTCTCCCGGCGCGAGGCTGAGTCCGGTAAGATCCGCTCCTCCGATCCAGAAGGACGGATAAATCCGCTTATCCCCGGTCACATTGTAGACCCAGACTGTCCCCGCCTCTGCTCCGACCGCCTTTACGACCTCATCAAGACTCGTCCGGAGCGCGTCCTCCAGGGATTCCGCTTCCTGCAAAAGCCGGGTGATTTCCCATACCACCTGTGTATAGCCGATCCTGTTATTCGTACTCATGAAATCCTTTCCCCTTTCTCCCGCTGCATACACTCGCCGCAACATTTATATCGAATATAAAACGACTTACCTGTCGTCATAAAGCCACAATCCAGTTTATTATAACACCAAATTGAACATTTTTTATATCTTGTACAAAAAATTAACATCTCGCGATTCTTTCCATTACCTTTCTGCCTGTACCTTATCCCTCTCCTCCAGGTCGCGCTGCAGCGCGTCCAGATAAGGCACCAGCAGTCCGCCCCTCGGCTGCAGGTAATAGTTCTGGTCCAGCTCCATATACCGGAAGCTTTTGCGCCCGCCCTCCCCGGCGCGCTTCCAGAACTTCATCATATCCCGGTATGGCAGATAGAACAGCTCGTTGCGCGCGCTGAAAAAAAGAATCAGAAAAGATACGCCTCCCTGCTCCTCGAAATGGGTCATAAACCGCACCTGATGCGCGTGGATGTTCTGAAGGGCAAAGGTGTCCACCGCGCATTCCTTCGCGTCAAAGCAGACCGGAATCCCCTGTACGGCTCCGATATAATCCAAGGTACTTTTTTCCTCAAAATAGGCAAGCGTAATATGGCGCTCATCCTTATCGATCTTCAGCGGCGTGATCGGCGTCGGTATCTTCTGTATCAGAGCCAGGTTCTTTTCCAGATAAATCTCATTCGTCCGGTTGATCAGCTCTTCAAGCGTTGAGCCGCGCAGCCCGCGTGTGTTCCAGGTAGCCATGTGTTTTCCTCCCGGTTGTTTTTCCCCTTCACATAGGACAGAGCTCATCTGTCCTGTCCATTATATATGCCAGATTCAGATAAATCAACCAGACACAGGGCGTAAGATTACATTTTTTCGGGAATAAAACGCCATATTTTTCTTTTCCTGCACCGAAACCAGTACCCGTCCGCATCTAATAAGTGTATACTGAATACAGAGAAAAAGGCCTTTATCTCAGAGAGGAGTACCTATGCAGATTCGAGTCAAAAAAGCGCAGAAAGGGGATGCGGAAGCCTTCGTTTCGCTGATTGAGGAATGCAAAATGGGCATGTACCGCGTCGCAAAGGGCTATTTCCAGTCCGAAGACGACGTGGCGGACGCAATCGCAGACACGGTGCTGTCCGCCTGGGAAAACCTTTCCCATCTGCGCAAAGCCGCATACTTCCGGACATGGCTGATCCGTATCCTGATCAATACCTGCAATCAGATGCAGCGCGAGCGAAGCCGCCTTGTCAGCGAGGAATTTCTTCCGGAGGACGGATATCTGGATGAGGAATATGCGAACATCGAATTCCGGGAAATGCTCTCCGCTTTCCCGGAGGATTGCCGCATGATCATACAGCTCTATTACGGCGAGCAGTTCAATACGCGGGAAATCGCCGATATCCTTGACATGAATGAAAATACGGTCAAAAGCAAGCTTCGCCGCACCCGCATTGAAATCAGAGAGAAGTGCATCTGCAATCCATAATATCATGCCCTTTGGCCGCTCAAATCTATATCAAAAATGTCCACAAAATGGAGGTTGAATATGAATCATTATACCGAACAGGAATTAAGAAAAACACTCGGAGGTGAGCTTCCGATATCGAATACGGTAAATCAGAGGCTTGAACAGACCTGCCAGAGCATCCGCTCTCAAACGCCGCGAAAAAACCGACGCCCTGTCGTCTGGAGAAACAGCGCAGCCGTGGCGGCAGTGCTGGCAGGTGGGATTTTCTGTATGGGCAACCCGTCGCTCGCGGCGAAGCTCCCGCTGATTGGGCATCTCTTTGAAGAGCTTGGAGATGTCTCCGGCTTTCCGGGGGATTACAGTGGCGTCGGGACGCCGCTGACGGAGGATACGGAAGCAGATTCCGCTATGGCAGATTCCTCCGATGGCAGCACAGAGGACACAGCAGAATCCGATCGCATCATTGAAAGTCAGGCCGCGGCTCCTTCCTATACACAGTCCTCCGATGGCATTACAATGACGCTCTCCGAGGTCTACTGCAACGAAGCAGCACTCTACCTGACGCTGGAGCTTGTTTCAGAAGAACCATTCGAGAATTATTATGCTGAGGAAAACGGCGCGCCGGTTCTGGCACTGGAGGGAACAATGGATTTCAGCTTTAATGAAGAAGCACAGGCTCTCTCGGAATATCTTGACGGAAAGCTGGTCGATGAGAATACCTATATCGGTCTGCTGCGAATTGATCTTCAGTATGTGCAAAAGGATTACACCGCATTCCATGAGGCAGTCGAAAGCGCCGATCTGGCATATGATTCGGATTCCTATGACCTGTACGGCGATCTGATTGGAGAAATCGAGCTGCCGGAGGAATTTGAGATAAAAATCACGGTTGATCAGATTATCGGTGATCTGGAGGAGCCAGTCTCCATTTATGAAGCAGCCGGTGTGGAGGAGCCGGATGAGGAAGAACTGGCAGCTATGTCGGATGAGGAATGGGCATCCTGGTGGCAGGAGCTTTATGACCTTGTTCCGGACTATCAGCTGTATCCAAATGCATATCAGAACTACTGGTATGACGGTTCCTTCACCTTCGACGTCGATGTGACCGTAGACTCGGAGCAGTCCGTGACCGTCACGGTTGATGAGGACTCCGATGAATCCTATTACGTGAAAGCTGTGACCGTAACGCCTTTTGAGCTGTATGTCAGCGAGGTGGGCAATCTCTCTTCGGCGGACCGTGTTCTCGTCGTGCTCGACGCGGACGGAAGAAAGCTGGCGTATGGTTCAAACGGCGGCGCCATGAATGTCTTCCAGACCGACGGCTATGATCTGACGACGATCGACCTGTACAGTGTCTCATGGAACGACTGGGATGTTCGCGGCATCAAGAGCACGTATTTTGACGGACACGAGACAAACGAAGCCGGGCAGACGCTCAGGGAAGTGCTCGAAGAGATCTGCCTGTATCACAGGACTGTGACATTTGAAGGGCAATAGCCGTCGGCATTACCCGTGCAAACAGTTCCGGCATGGGAGCGCAGAAGGTTTTCCCGGACAGATAGGAAAGCGTCCCATCCACTCCCGGAAATTCGAGCCGGTATGCGTGAAGCATCTGGCTTTTTATCCCACAGGCGCGCTGGCAGCTTCTGTTTCTCGCGGCGTCCCCATACTTGCCGTCTCCCAGGATCGGATGGCCAATGGACGCCAGGTGCGCACGAATCTGATGGCTCCGGCCGGTAATCAGATGCACCTCCAGTAAGGTCAGGTCATTTTCATGCGCAAGGACGCGATAGCTGGTCTCAATCGGCTTCGCGTCCCCGTTCCCCATCCGGGTTTCCGTCACAGCGACGGTATTTGTGCGCCCGTCCTTCCGCAGATAACCGCGCAGATGGCCGCCCTCCCGCACGGTTCCGCATACAATGCACCGATAATATTTCCGAATCGTTCTTTCTTTTATCAGACGGTTCATGGTCTGAAGCCCGGCAAGGCTGAGTCCCGCCACCACCAGGCCGCTCGTATTGCGGTCCAGACGGTTGCAGAGCGCGGGATGAACCAGCTGCATCTGCTCCCGCGTCATCACGCCAGAGGACAGCAGATACGCATGCAGGTATTCTACCAGAGAAATATCATCCGGCGCAGCCTTCTGGGAGAGCATATTCGCGGGCTTATCAAATAATAGGATGTGCTCATCCTGATAAACGACGGACGGAGGGCGAATCCCCGGCACAAGCACCGGAACCTGAACGATCTCTTTTTGTCCGGCTTCGTCTCCGCATATCATACCGCTGTGTTCGATGTCTCCGTGCCCCATGGCACCGCACAGCAGAGTCCGCTCTGCACCGCGATGCTGTGTGTTCTCCACGGACTCCGCAGCTTCGGAGCATATGGGCAATCCGCCAAATTTTTCCCAGGTATCCTCCGAAAGAAACAGCTTTACCTGATCCCCCGGCCGCAGCAGCTCCTTCCCTTCCGCCTTTTTCCCATTTAAAGTAATATTTTTCCTGCGGAGCATCTTGTAGAGAAAGCTCTTTGGAGCCATGCGCATATACCTTGAAAGCAGCTTATCCAGACGCTGTCCGGATTCCGCCTCTGTAATTATAATCTGTTTCATGATTCACCTGCTCTGTCCGTTTTCCCAGCAGAAAATATGGAAAGGACACTCTCCCATCCAGAC
>JAJQIE010000276.1 GCA_021199395.1 Lachnospiraceae bacterium
TGTCTCTATATTATAGGATTCCCATCGCGCACTGTCAAAGTCGTGCAGGGGATGATATTTTTTAGACGCAAAGCCAAACAGCCAATAGCCGGAAGAACAGGTCGGGATATGAGCCTGATAAACACGGCTGACAGGAAAGCTGTGGCTTGCTTTGTTATGCATCAGGCGACAGGATTCCTCGTCCCCTTCGTAGAAAGGACTTCCATGCTGGTAAACCATAATGCCGTCCCCCTTGAGCGCGCGATAGCAGTTCCCGTAAAATTCTCTGGTAAACAGCCCCGCCTTATGTCCAAGCGGGTCAATCGCGTCATTGATGATCAGATCGTATTCCGCCTGTTTCGTGCGCAAAAACTTCAACCCGTCAACATGGCAGAACCGCACACGCGGGTCATCCAGGCTGGCCGCAATATCCGGAAAGAACTCACGGCACACCTCTACAAACCGCTGATCCGGTTCCGTGACGTCAATACATTCAATCCCGTCATAACGTGCAAGCATCCGAAGGACGCCGCCATCTCCGCCTCCGAGCACCAGTACATTTCTGACATCTGGATGCACGGCCATCGGAACATGCACAATCATTTCGTCGTAAATAAATCCATCCTTTTCAGAAAACACAATCTTGCCATCCGAGCTCAGGAACCGTCCCAGCTCATCGGAATCAAAAACGTCGATTCTCTGAAATTCTGTCTGCTCTCCAAGCAACTGATTCTTCACTTTCACAGACATTTTTACCTGTTCCGCGTGATAATCCGAAAACCATAAATCCATGCTACAATCCTCCTCTCCGGCCAGATCCTTTTACGCTGTCGTCCCTGTCCAGCCATCTATTGTTTCTCTGTTTTTGTCCGCCCGTCGTCCGTGAGCCTTCAATCCTTCCATACCTGTCGGTCATCTGTGAGCACGTTCAGGTACTCGACCTCCGGGTCCTCTGTCCCCTGTAGAGAACAGCCTTTTTCCTTTGCGTAAAGAATGTACTCGATAATCTCCTGTGTAATCATTTCCCCCGGTGCCAGGATCGGAATCCCCGGCGGATAACACATGACAAATTCTCCACAGGTCCTGCCGACAGTCCTGCGTATCGGCAGATAATCCTTTTCCGCGTAAAAAGCAGACTGCGGCGATTCAATCACCACCGGATTAATATACTCTGAATCCAGCATCTTCGCGGAGCTTTTGGAATACCGGCGTTTGATATCGAACAGTGCGCCCACCAGACGCTCGATATCCTGTATCCGGTCGCCTATGGATATATACGCCATAATATTAGTCAGATCTCCAAGCTCAATCTGGATATCATACTCATCCCGCAAAAGATCATAAACCTCAATCCCGGCCAGTCCAATATCCCTCGTATAGACCGAAAGCTTTGTCACATCAAAATCAAAGATACTGTCTCTGTTGATCATCTCGCGGCCATAGGCATAATACCCACCGATATCATTAATCTCCGAACGGGCATACTCCGCCATATCGACCACCTTCGCAAAGGCTTCCCTGCCCCTGAGCACCAGATTTCGTCTGGAAATATCAAGGCTGGACATCAGCAGGTACGATGCACTGGTCGTCTGCGTGAGATTGATAATCTGATGTACATATTCCCAATTGACGTGCTCACCGGTGAGCAAAAGCGAGCTCTGCGTCAGACTCCCACCGGATTTATGCATGGACACAGCCGACATATCCGCCCCCGCCGCCATCGCGCTGACTGGAAGATTATCCCCAAAATAAAAATGTGTCCCATGCGCTTCATCCGCAAGCACCATCATCTCGTATTTGTGCGCCAGCTCTACAATCGACCGGATATCGGAGCAAATACCGTAATAGGTCGGATTGTTGACCAGAACCGCTACTGCGCCCGGATTATCAAGGATGGCGCGCTCCACCTCCGATACCTTCATGCCGAGTGAAATACCGAGCTTGGGCTCCACCTCCGGATTTACATAGACCGGAATCGCTCCACAGAGAACCAGAGCATTGATCACGCTCTTATGCACATTTCTCGGAAGTATGATCTTGTCACCCGCATGGCAGACCGAGAGCACCATGCTCTGCACCGCAGAAGTCGTGCCGCCCACCATAAAAAATGCATGTGAAGCGCCAAACGCCTCAGCAGCAAGCTGCTCGGCTTCCCGGATCACTGAAATCGGCTGACACAGATTGTCCAGCGGTTTCATGGAATTTACATCGATTCCGACACACTTTTCCCCCAGAAAGTCCACCAGCTCCGGATTCCCCCGTCCCCGCTTGTGCCCAGGTACATCGAAGGGGACGACCCTTCTTCTTTTTAATCTCTCCAATGCTTCGTAAATGGGTGCCCGCGACTGTGATAATGTACTCATGGGCCTTATACTCCCTTCTCAGTATATTTTCCTGCCTCGATAAGACCGGAACCAAGATATTGCCATTTTGCGCAGGAAATTATTCTCAATTTCCAAAAAAGAAAAGCAGGCGAACGAATCACCTGCCTGTCACTCAACAAAATCCCGTATTTCATTCCGAACCGGTTCCCCGGCCATGAAAGCGGCGCGTCAATCAGACATGGAGAATGCATTCCCCTTCATCCGATACCACCGCACCAGGGTACATAGCAAGCATGAGATTCTTCCATAGCTGTTCTTTCTGCTTTGTAGCTTCTGCATTCGACTACTATCGTCGAAACTCATACTTTTCACCTCGCTTTACAAATACCATAGTATTTTTATTATACTGCTTCCATACAAAAAATCAACAGGAAATTTTCCAACATTCTCCTGCCTGACACAGGTTCTCCCGATTTTTAACCCAATCATAGAGCACAGCCCCTCTTACGGCCTCTATCTTTACAGAAAAGCATACCACGGAAGCCCTTTCACCAGACAGGTAAAATCATTATTTTCGCTTCCAAAGAAGCCTGTTATTTTCAAAACTTATATCCAACTCCCCCGCATCCTTCAACCATGCAAGATAGGAACGGACGGTACTGCCTGCAAGGACATACTGCTCGAAGTTCATTGTCAGGCTATATTCAGTAAACAGGCGCTGCAAAATACACTCAAAACAAACAGGTTCCACACAAATCTCAATAATTTTTTCGGCAATTTCATGTACCTTATTTATGTTATATTGCGCCAGCTCTCTTATATCTGTCGTTGCCTCGGCATGAGCCGGAACAAATAATTCTGCTGTTAAGGACTTTACCATTTCAAGTGTTTTCAGATAGGCATCCACATCGTAAATAAATGTAATCTGATATTTATCCAGCGTTTCCCGGCTCGACAGACAATCGGCAAGATACACGACATTATCCTGAGTCCGGAAGCCTGTCATGTCAAAAAAATGTCCCGGCAGAGGAAGCATTTCGAAGCATTCCGGCAAAACAGCTTCGCTCAGATATTCCGCGTCGCTTCCCTGCGCTAAGAGGAATTTATGCCTCAGTTCTTTGCAGGGATAGCCTCCATACAAAAAAGATGGTTCCAAAATGGGGTGTCTGGTAAAGTCGCAGTCTATCCCCGGCGCATAGATTTTACATTTTGTTTGTCCCTGCAGATATTTATTGCCGCCGATATGGTCAGCATTTGAATGGGTATTATAAATTGCTGTTAAATGCCAGCCGTTCTTATCCAATATCTGACGAACCTTGCGTCCTGCATCTTTGTCATTACCGCTGTCAATCAGGCACACATCCGTTTCATTCAGTTTCACAAGCCCTATCTTTGCAGGACTTTGGATATAATAGCTGCAGCCAGAAGCCTGTACCAGTTCATACATAATAATTTTTCCCTCCCATTATTTCCTGTGATATTGTTCTACACCGTATTTAGGAACTATTAAGGATTAACTTTGCATATGACGTAGTATAGAAAGATTTAGACAAGCCAGATGTAAAGATTCCTTCTTTAGATTCCTTCCTTAACAGGTCCTTAATATGACAACAGATTAAAAAAGCCGAAACCTGACAATTATTATCAGTGCTTCGGCCTTTTGTCGCTTAAATCATAAGATGTTGGGGTCAATATCATCTACGGTAGATGACGCCTGCGGATTTCTTCGCACTTCGTGCTTCCGAAATCCTGAAAACATTCGGAATCCGCTCATTTTGGCTAATATTTTAGCCAAAATGGCTACTTCCTCATGTTTTAAACGGGTCATAAAGTCATGAATCTGAGCGCAAGCGCTCGATTCCTGACTTTCGACCCTGGCATCATCATAAAATACATTCCGTCACGCCGGTCGGAATCTCATATTCCCGAATCTTTGTCCCCTGATATACGGTAAGCTTGATAACGCCCGCATTTGAAGTATTTCCCACATTCTGAATATTAATATTGTCTGAGCTCTCAACGCCCTGATGCTCATCTGAGACTGCAGAATCCAGGGGGTCGGCTGGCTTTAGAGCACGCCAGAGCTTCACAGACAGCCTGCCATTTTTGCCTGTCACGCTGATCTCATTTACAATCCTTCCATCCGTCGAGGGAATGCGGCAGGACGCGGTTCTTCCATCCTTTAGCTGATACAGCCGCAGCGCCAGATTCCCCGCATAGTCATAATCCGGACGTGTTTCAACCATTCCAAGAGCAAGCAGGGTGTTCTCCCGGACATACAGCGGAAGCGAAAAGTAATCGTAAGTATCCCGGTTCCATGTACCGCCCTCCCGCGTTTCCCCGCTCAGAAGATGCGTCCAGGTTCCTCTCGGCAGATAGTATTCGCTCACGCCATCCTCGCGGAAAACCGGGGAAACCAGAAGCGCATCGCCAAGCATATACTGCGTATCCAGATACGCGCAGCCCGGATCATCCGTAAAATCAAATACCATCGGGCGAAGCACTGGCGTACCGTCCTCGTGCGCTTCAATCGCCTTGTCATACAGATATGGCATCAGCGTGCATTTCAGCTTTGTAAAAAACGCAACCACATCGCTCGCCTCATCGTCGAAGAGCCACGGCACACGATAGCTTCCGGAGCCGTGCAGACGGCTGTGAGAGGAGAGCAGGCCAAATGCCGCCCAGCGCTTGTAAAGATCCGGCGTCGCCGTATTTTCAAAGCCGGAGATATCGTGACTCCAGAAGGAAAATCCGCTCATCGCAAAGGAAAGACCGCCGCGCAGCGTCTCCGCCATAGACGGATAATTCGCGGAGCAGTCGCCGCCCCAGTGCACGGGAAACTGCTGACCGCCCGCTGTCGCGCTTCGCGCAAACACGACGGCTTCACTCTCGCCTTTTACTTCCCTGAGCAGCTCAAACACAGCCTTATTGTAAAGATAGGTATAATAATTGTGCATCGCCTCCGGGTCGCTGCCGTCATAATAC
>JAJQIE010000327.1 GCA_021199395.1 Lachnospiraceae bacterium
CCGAGCCAGCGCAAATCCCGCCATACAGCAGGATAAAAAAATGCAAAACAGCCCACCTGCCTTCAGTATCATCCGCATGTTCGATATAATACCTCGCCCGTACCATTTTGGATCTCCCGGATCTCTCCGGGGCTTCTTCTGCCGGACAATACCACGTAGCGTTCAAACATCCGTTTTTCCAGCAGCTTTTTCAGCAGCGGCTTCTGTCTCATTTCTTCTATGCTTTTTCCATGCACGGTAGCAATCAGCCGACAGCCGCAGCAAAATGCATTTTCCGCCGCATAGCCGTCCTCTGCGCCTCCCAGCTCATCCACCGCGATCACCTGAGGAGACATGGAGCGCAAAAGCATCATCATGCCTTCTGCCTTTGTGCACCCGTCCAGTACATCCGTGCGGATGCCTAGATCGTTCTGCGGTATCCCCAGATAGGAGCCGGCAAGCTCGGAACGCTCATCCACCACCCCAACAGTCCGCCCTTTACCAAAGCTGCCGCCATCAGAAATCTGACGAATGACATCACGCAGCAGTGTCGTCTTTCCGCCGCCGGGCGGGGAAAGGATCAGTGTGTGGCAGATCTCCCCGTTTTCATACAGATATGGCATCACGTCATCCGCGCAGCCCTTTTTCTGATGAGAAAGGCGTATATTTAAATATGAAATATACCGAATACACCGGACATGGTTATCCTCCAGTACGATATGTCCCGCCAGGCCAATGCGGTGTCCTCCCGGCACGGTAAGGAATCCCTGCCGCACTTCTTCATCAAACGCATACAGAGAATAACCCGATATGTACTCCAGGGTTTCCTTCAGCTCCTCTTCTGTGATACAGTATCCCTCCCGCGCCTGTCCGGAGAGCTTTCCAGGTGCGCACAGCGCATATTCCTGCCCACGGTAGCGCACCAGCACCGGTTTCCCTGCCCGCAGGCGGATTTCCTGAAGCTCCTCCGGATCCAGCTCACATTTCATCAGCATCCGGCCAACCGATACCGCCAGCAGGCGGTAAATCATGTCCGATCGCATCTGGACACCTCCCATGCTCACTGATGCGAGCACCACTACATGTAAAAGCTGATTGCTTCGTTCCTTCGGAATCTACGCTCCGCTTCGGTCGGCGCTAAGCGAACGTCCACTGGACGTTCAGCGCCTCGCAATCACCACCGGTATTCACAATCCGCACATTTTTCTTCGAAAAATGGCTGCTTGCTCATACCGGTTTGTCTACGCTTCGCTTCGGTCCGTCCTTAACGCGTGCCACTGGCACGCAGGACCCTCTAATGTACAGCCTCTTAGACATGCAAGCATGTCACGAGTCTGTCCATTGAGGATGCTTTTACAGTAATATATGGGACAGCCCTTTTGTTTATGCATGAAAAAAGGAAAAGTAAAATGAGTTTTGCATTGCTTTTTCAGGATAAGGCCGCTATAATCGAAGATACAATATGAAACAGAAAGGTAAAACAGAGATATGAGAAAAAGAGTTGTCGTAGCACTCGGTCACAAGGCCCTCGGTACTACTTTTCCGGAACAGCGGAATGCCGTCCTGCATACGGCTTCCATTCTCGCCGATCTTGTAGAGGAGGGCGCGCAGCTGATCATCACCCACAGCAACGCTCCACAGCTCGGCATGATTCACACCGCGATCAATGAATACGCAAAAACGCACGAGACCTACAGTGCGCCTGTCGCGCTCTGCTCCGCGATGAGTCAGGGCTATATCGGCTATGATATCCAGAATACACTGCGCTCGGAGCTGCTCTCCCGCGGTATTTACCGGACAGTGGCTACGGTTCTGACGCAGGTGACCGTAGACCCTTATGACGAGGCCTTCTATCATCCGATCAAACAGATCGGGCGCTATATGAGCGCGGAAGAAGCCGCGGAGGAAGAGAAAAAAGGCAATTATGTCATAGAGGAGCCTGGAAAAGGCTTCCGGCGTATCGTCGCGGCCCCGAAGCCGCTCGATATTGTAGAGATCGACGCCATCAATACTCTGGTCAACGCAGGAAACATCGTGATCGCGGGCGGTGGCGGAGGCATCCCGGTGCTGAAGCAGCGGAATCATTTAAAGGGTGCCAGCGCTGTCATTGAAAAAGACGCAGTCAGCGGCCGCCTGGCCGACCTTGTCGACGCGGATCTGCTTCTGATCCTCACTAATGAGGAGTTCGTATACCTCGGCTATGAAACGGAAAATCCGCAGCCGCTTCATGAAATGAATGTCCAGGAAGCGCTGCGGCATATCCAGAATGAAGAATTTGGCAGAGATAAAATGCTTCCCAAGGTCGAGGCTTCCGTGCACTTCGTCTCTCAGAAGGAAGGGCGCAGCGCCATCATCACTTCCCTGGATAAGGCGCGCGATGCTTATCTTGGAAAGACAGGTACTGTAATTTCATGATGATGCCAGGGCCGAAAGTCAGGAATCGAGCGCTTGCGCTCAGATTCCTGACTTTATGACCCGTTTAAAACATGAGGAAGTAGCCATTTTGGCTAAAATATTAGCCAAAATGAGCGGATTCCGAATGTTTTCAGGATTTCGGAAGCACGAAGTGCGAAGAAATCCGCAGGCATCATCTACCGTAGATGATATTGCCCCCAACATCTTCATGATTTAAGCGACAAAGAGCCGAATCCACGTCATGCTTGCATGTAAGTGGATGAAGGGCTTTTCAATCCTTTCCCGTGCTCCCGATCCCGCCGCGATCCGGCGCATCCAGCCGGGGCACCGCTTCAAAGGTCAGCTTTGGCTGATGCTCCATAATCCGGAACTGGCAGATGCGGTCATTTACATGAATCTGCGTATCGCGCAGGGCATAGGCCGGCATATACCACCAGTCATTTGGTCCCGCATAGCTCTCATCGACCACACCCATATGGTTGGTCTGAATAATGCCGAAATTTTTACAGGTAGAGCTGCGCGGGACAATATGCGCCTCGTAGCCCTCCGGGAGCTGCATTGCCACGCCCAGGGGGATCATGCGGAATTCCCCCTTTTTCATGGTAACCTCCCCGGCGGCGCGCAGATCGATCCAGTCTGATTTCCCATCGATATATTCCAGCCGTTTTATCTCATCATTCAGGTATTGGATGCGAATTGTTTTCTCCAAAAAAGCTCCTCCTTAATATGACCGTCCCGCGAAAATCGCCACAGAACGTCCCCGCATTACAAAAGTGCCGTCAATCCGGCGCTCCTCGTACTCATTGTAAAAATACCTGCCGTGCTCATCCCCGGTCGTGTTCACGCTCAGGTACCAGGCTCCTCCGCGCGGAATCTGCGGCAGAGTAATCGACACATCCTCCCACCAGGAATTGACAACAATGTAAACCAGATCGTCCCGACCCTTCTGCCGGTCATAGCCCGCAAAGCTGACGCCGATGGTCCGCGCTCCCTCCGGCAGATTTGTAATTTCCGCGTTCGCGTCATGCGCACGGATCGCGGGCATTCCGCAGACCGCGTCCGGCAGCCGTTTCTGGATGATCCGATGCCGGAATCGATAACGGATCATGAATTTAAAAAACTCATAGATATCCTGATTTTTTTCAAGCAGACCCCAGTCCAGCCACGAAATCTCATTGTCCTGGCAGTAGCCGTTGTTATTTCCGTATTGTGTATTCCCAAACTCATCTCCCGCGTAAAACATCGGGGTGCCGCGGCTGCACATCAGCACCGCGCAGGCGTTTCGGATCATCTGCCGACGCAGCTGATTGACCGCGGGGTCATCCGTCTCCCCCTCCGCCCCGCAGTTCCAGCTGCGGTTGTCATTTGTTCCGTCCGTGTTGTTCCAGCCATTTGCCTCATTGTGCTTTTCATTATAGGAATAAAGATCGTAGAGCGTAAACCCGTCATGGCAGGTAAGAAAATTGATGCAGGAATTATACCCTACATAATTCCCCTTTCCATCTTCGTAAGCGCTGCCATACAGGTCGCCGGAGCCGGCAAGGCTCCATGCGGCGGTCCACGATACATAGTTGTCCCCCTTTAAAAAGGAGCGCATCACATCACGGTACCTGCCGTTCCACTCCGCCCAGCGGCGGCTCGCCGGAAAGCTGCCGACCTGATACATGCCGCCCGCATCCCAGGCCTCCGCGATCAGCTTGACATTGCTGAGCACCGGATCATAGGCAAGGCTGCGGAGCAGAGGCGGATTGTTCAGAGGCGTCCCGTCCTCGTGCCGTCCCAGAATGCTTGCCAGATCGAACCGGAAGCCATCCACCCGGTAATTGATCGTCCAGTAGCGCAGACAGTCCAGGATCATCTGCTGGACGATCGGATGATTACAGTTCAGCGTATTGCCGCAGCCGCTGAAATTATAATAATTCCCATCCGGCGTCAGCATATAATAAACACGGTTGTCAAAGCCCTTAAAACAGAAGGTCGGCCCCAGCTCATTTCCCTCCGCCGTGTGATTGAACACTACGTCAAGAATGACCTCGATATCATTGTCATGGAGCTCTTTGATCAGCATTTTCAGCTCCATGCCCACCTTATGGACGCTGTTCGACGCCGTATAGCTGGAGTTCGGCGCATAAAAGCAGATCGGATTATATCCCCAGTAATCCAAAAGCTGCCTGCCGTTCACCTCTCTCGCGTCGCGATTTTCATCAAACTCAAAAATCGGCATCAATTCCACCGCATTGACTCCAAGCTCCTTCAGATATGGGATCTTTTCACGCAGCCCGTCAAACGTGCCAGGATTTTTCACGCCGGACGAGGAATGACGGGTAAACCCGCGCACATGCAGCTCATAGATGACCAGATCGCTCAGCTCCCGTTTCGATTGCGGCATCACGCCCCAGTCAAAGGTATCGCGCACTACGCGGGCGTGGTAGCTGTCTGTCTTTCGCACGCCCCAGTGCCGCTGTCCGGCCACCGCCCGCGCATATGGATCCAGCAAAACCGCGCTGCGGTCAAAAATCAGTCCCTTTTCCGGTTCGTATGGGCCGTTTACCCGATAAGCATACTCGAATTTATCAATATCGAGCCCGAATACGATCATCGCATAAACGTCCCCGATCTTGTATTCCTCCGGAAACGGCAGAACCGCGTAGGGCTCCTCCTCCCCATTGTGGAACAGCAGCAGCTCGCAGGAATTCCCGTCCCTGGTGTGTACCGTAAAGTTCACTCCCGCATCAAGCACCATTGCGCCGTTCATATTGTAGTAGCCCGGACGAACCGGAAAGCCGTTGATCTCCCTCATCGGGCGAATGGATAAAGGATGATTGATCACAATTGTATCC
>JAJQIE010000202.1 GCA_021199395.1 Lachnospiraceae bacterium
GAGCTGAACGGACAGACATGCTACGCGACAAAGGATCAGGTCGTTTTTCTGGACTGCTATCAGCCGCACGCCTATTCCTTTCCGTCCGATTCACAGGTCAGCTGGATTCACTTTGACGGACTTCTGGCGCGCAATTTCTATAATCTGATTACGGACTCCGGCTGTTCCGTATTTTCCGTGCAGAATATTCACGCATTCTCCCATCCGCTTGGCAAGCTTCTGGAGCTTTTCCGCACAGCTTCGCCAATCAGGGAATCTCATGTGTCCAGCCATATCACCCAGATGCTCACTGAGCTGCTCAACAATCCTTCCAGCAGGCCGGACAGGGATTCCTCCGCCCAGACGATAGAGGACGCCCTCGCTTATATCAACGAACACTTTGCAGAGCCGCTTACCCTGGAGATTCTGTCGCGGAACGCCCACCTGAGCCCCTGCTATTTTACGCGTATTTTCACCTCAGAAACCGGATTTTCCCCACACCAGTACCTGATCGCGACGCGCATTAACTACGCGAAATATCAGTTGGATACGACTTCTGAATCTGTGAAAAATATTGCTTTTTCATCCGGCTTCAACAGCGAGAGTAATTTTTGTATTACGTTTAAAAAATGGGAACACATGACTCCATCCGACTACCGCAACCGTTCTGTCAATGGCTCCACTGTATAATCTCCCATACCGCAGATATCCAATGGCAGATCTCTGCTTTCTGTTACATAAAAGGAAGGATTTCTCCCTGCCTCATCAAAAATACCCTCCCCATGCGGGATACCCTTTCGCATCGTGAAAAAGCTTACCTCCGGGTCATTATACCTTGCTTTCAGAAGGTAAAAGTCATCCTCCGTAAGGCTCTTCTTTTCCAGCTTATCCCTGTATGCCTCCAGCTGCATACGGGCAACCAGAATGTACATCGGCTTTGACGCGTTATCTCCGATCAGTAAAAACTCCTCATTCCCCGGATGGGTTCCAAATCCCGGAAAGCCCGGCCGGTTTACCGTCAACGCAATAATTTTGTGCGGTCCAAAACAGTTTTCTTCCTCATACAAAGACTTGTAGCAGGTCTCGCCGAACGGAGCTTCTATATCATGCCTCCCCGGCGCCAGCCTTATAATCAGTCCCTCCGCCTCCATCCTTTTCATTATTTCCGGCGTCATCTCGGTTACCGGTATCTGTAAACAGTTCTTATCCATAATTTTCCTTTCCCTGTGTCCTTTTCTGAATAATGATCACGGCCAGTACAATTGCTCCCATGATGATTTTCTGCACATAGGAATTGATATTCCCCTGCAGATTGATGATATTGCCGATCAGACCGTAAATGAGCACGCCGGCAATCGTTTTTTCGACTGTGCCAACGCCTCCTGTGAGCAGGGTGCCGCCAATCGCCACTGCGGCTACCGCGTCCATCTCCCATCCGTCGCCTCCGGTCGGCTGCCCGGCGTTCATACGCGCGCACAGAATGAGTCCGGCCAGACCCGCAAACGCTCCCGTAAGGGTATAGGCCGCAATCCGGTTCCGGTCTACCTTGATCCCCATCATCCTTGCCGCATCCTCATTGCCGCCGATCGCGTACAGACTTCTGCCAAACGAGGTATTTTTACTGACAAAAATCATCACAGCCGCAACCAGGGCAAAGAGAATCACAGGAATCGGAACCACAAACAGATAGCCCCGTCCGATCTGTGAAAAAAACGTAACGTCTGATGAAACAGATACTGACTTTGTATTCGTGATAATATATACAATTCCACGCACAGCCATCTGCACAGCCAGCGTCGCGATAAACGGTACAATCTTCAGCTTTGCAACCGTAATGCCGTTTACAAGGCCGACAATGGCGCCGACGCAGACCGGAAGCAGGATTGCCAGGTACTGGTTCCGATAGCTCAGCATTGCCGCAAGCACCGCCGCCAGAGCGGTAGTCGAGCCGACGGACAGATCGATCCCTGCCGTCAGGATCACACAGGTCATCCCAACCGAGATCACGCCGATCATGCTGGATTGCCGGAGTACATTAAAGATATTATTCGCGTTTAAAAAGGTTCCACGATACGCAAATGCGGGAATGATAATCAAAAGCAGCAAAGCGATCCAGCAGCCATTCCCTTTTAAATGTTTTTTCAGCATTTTTTCACCCCCATCAATCCTTTTTCCTCTGCAGATACAGTGCGGCGATAATGATAAATGCTTTGATTACAAGCGCATATGCATAATAGATATTGTTCATATTCATCATTGTCGTTATCAGCTGCATCACAATAGCGCCGATCAGTGTTCCCCAGATGACCGCTTTTCCGCCCGACATCGAAGTACCGCCGATTGCCACGGCAGCCACACAGTCCAGCTCGATACCGCTTCCTATGTTGTTGGGGTCCGCCGCACACAGACGAAGCGTTTCCAGGACGGCCGCTCCTCCCGCCAGGAGCGCACACAGGGTGTAAGTCTCTATCAATACCACTGTTGTCTTCAGTCCGACCAGCCTCGAAGCTGTTCCATTATCGCCGATTGCCTGCACATAGAGGCCAAAGGTTGTCTTTCTGGCCAGAAAAGACATGATTGCCACAACAATAAAAATGAGTAATACCTGAATCGGCACCACACCGCCAATCCGGTATGTGCCAAGATCCGTAAAGGCGTTCCCGTAGAAGGAGAGAACCGCGCCATTATTAAACTGCTGCGCGATACCTCTCCCGGCAATCATCAGGATCAGCGTCGCCACAATCGGCTGAAAATCCAGAATGCCTACCAACGCTCCGTTAAACAGTCCGAAAACACAGGACGCACCAAGCGCGCCAAGCATGGAGACGCCAAATCCCATCTCCATATCAATGAGCAGCCTGGCGAAGATAATCGAGGACAGAGCCATGGTAGATCCCACTGAAATATCAATCCCGCCGGTGGCAATCACCAGTGTCATCCCCATGGAAATGATGATTGTCGGAAACGCCTGGCGCAGAAGGTTCCATATCGTATTGATGTGTACAAAATTCGGCGTAACGCACGCATTTATAAGAAGCAGCAGGATCAACACGATCAGAACCCCATATTTTTGAATTACCGCTTTTACGTTCTCGGCTTTTACACGTTCAGCTTTCATGCCGTTTCGCCTCCTTTCCCGCCGCTCCATTGGCGATCATCTCCAGAATATTTTCCTCTGTAATCGCCTCGCCGCTCAATGTTCCGGCGTTTTCCCCTTCCCGGATCACTTCCACACGATCGCAGTTCCGGATCAGTTCCTCGAATTCAGAGGAGATCAAAAGCACGCTGATCCCTTTTGAAGCAATTTCCCGGATCAGATCTTCGATTTCCTTTTTGGCTCCGACATCAATACCTCTGGTGGGTTCATCCAGAATGATCAGATCCGGGTTCATGGCCATCCATCTGGACAGAATCACCTTCTGCTGGTTTCCGCCGGAAAGAGCCCGGATCTTCTGCCCCGCGCCGGAGGTCTTAATCCGGATTTTTTCTATGTACTCTTCTGCGAGCTTCTGCATTTTTTTCTTCTGGATCATTCCAAAGCGGCTGACTGCTTTCATGTTGGAGATACTGATATTTTCCGCAAGAGACAGATCCGGAAAAATTCCTTCTACCTTGCGGTCTTCCGAACAGAACGCCAGTCCTCTGCCGATCGCCTGGTATGGGAACCGGAATTCGACCGGCGCGCCGTTGATATAGATTTCCCCTCTGTCCATTCGGTCAACTCCAAACAGAATCCTTGCAAGCTCTGTCCTGCCAGAGCCGAGAAGGCCTGCCAGCCCGACTACCTCGCCCCTGTGAATCGTCAGATCATATCCCTTCAGGCGGATTCCGCTCTGGATCCCCAGCGCGTTCAGATACTCTTCTTTGATTACCTCGCGCTGTTTTCTCTTATAATTAACTACATCCTGCGCGTTCCGCCCGATCATTTTGGAAACCAGCTCCGTCTTTGTAAGAGAAGCCGTCTCATATTCTCCCACCAGATATCCGTCCTTCAGAACCGTTATCGTGTCTGAAATCTCGAAAACCTCCGACAGCCGATGCGAAATAAACAGAACAGAAATCCCTTCGTCCTTCAGTCTTCGGATGATCTGAAATAAAACCCGTACCTCATCCTCGTCCAGAGATGAGGTCGCCTCATCCATAACTACAAGCTTTGCGTCGATCAGGATGCTTCTGGCGATTGCGACCATCTGCTGAATCGCAGTCCCATAAGCCGACAACGGTTTCGTCACATCAATGTCAATCCCCAGATTTCTCAGTATTTCTCTGCTTTTCTGATTTGTCGTCTTCCAGTCGATCACGCCATGCTTCTTTATCTCTCTGCCGACATAAATGTTCTCAGCGACTGTCAGCTGCCCTACAACACTGATATCCTGGTAAATCGGGCTGATTCCAAGCTCCTGCGCCTCCAGCGCGTCAGAGGGAATTATTTCCCGCCCGTCCAGCCGGATCGTCCCGGCGTCTTTTCGGTATATTCCTGTCAGGATCTTGATCAGGGTCGATTTTCCAGCCCCGTTTTCCCCCATCAGCGCATGTACTTCACCCTTTTTTATCCGAAAATCCACCTCATGAAGCACTTTGACGGAAGAAAACTGTTTGCTGATCCCCTCCATCTGAAGAATATATTCTTCATTCATCGGTAGCCTCCTTTTTGTGAAAAAGGTACCGTCAGATCATCTCATAAAATGATAAACGGTACCCTCTGTCATTCAAAACCTGATTACGCCAGCCTCTAAACAGACTGTTTTAGAAAGCATCCGGAATATACTCATCTACATTTGACGCGTCAATCATGTAACCCGGATTCTCGATATAAGAATCAATCTCTTCTCCTGCCACAAGCTGCTCTACCAGATCCATCACGGTCGGGCCGAACCACGGGCTGCAGAGAACTGTTCCATCCATCTCGCCATTCTGAATACATACACATGCGTCCTTGAATCCGCCTACGCCTACGACTGCAATATCCTCGCCCGGATTCAGTCCGGCAGCTTTCAGAGCCTGAACCGCGCCAATCGCGCACTCATCGTCATGTCCATATACAGCGTCAATCTCATCTCCCATTGACTGAATGATATTCTCCATCGCTTCCTGTGCTACAGAGCGTGTGAATTCTCCATTCTGGGTCGCAATAATATTGAAGTTCTCATAATCCGCGAGGTAGTCCTCAAAGCCCTCCTGACGGTCAGCCGCCACAGAAGACCCCGGCGTACCTGTGATCTGTACTACATTTACCTCTTCCTCCGTACCGAAA
>JAJQIE010000083.1 GCA_021199395.1 Lachnospiraceae bacterium
CCGGAATTTACATAATTGACAGTCAGCTTTGAGGCTGGGGTAAGCGATCCCGACTTGTAGCTGAATGTCATATCGAAGCTTACGCCTGCGAGGCTGTAGCTCATAAGATTTGTCCGGATAACGATTTTGTTTCCTGAGACGCTTTGTACATTTGAATTCACATGAAATCCATATTTATAAAACATGGTTCCAAAATCCGCTATTTTTTTGAACTTTTTTGTACTGTTTTTGTACTGCAGCAGATGAGCGGAGCCGTCGTCGTTATCGCCCCATCCGGTGATAAACAGAAATACCTTTCCATTGTTTAATGTCAACAGCTTTACTGAAAAACCATAATAATACGCATCCTTATAGGTATAGGCAGTTGAACCATTGACCGTGACAGTCAGACTGGTGTACATATCATAGCTGGTATAGCCGCCCTTCGTCAGTCGGATCGTATCGGCTTTTCCATCTCCCGTGACGTCATATGCGGTATAGGTTCGTCCGGTGCTCAGAGTGCGGTTGGACGCTGCTTTTGCGTCAGCTCCCGGTGAAAACAGGCTGCATAGCAGTACCGCCGCAAACAGAAGAAACAGTTTAAAGACGGCTGACTCATTTTTCGTTTTCATATACATACGCTTATCCTCCTGATTGTTAAAAAAAACTGTGCAGGTTGTATCAAATAATGCGTGAAGTACAGAGCCTTATGCTGCGCGGGAATACTGTTTAAGCCGTGCGCATTATTTATGAAATCTCACATGGCGGACAGGAGCACGAACGCTCTCTGCCCGGTTGATGAATGTATTTTAGCATGACGCACAGGGGAGCGCAAGAAGTATTTCTGAATTAATCCTCCCGCATTGGCTTTATGAGGTTTTTGTTGACACGGGAGAAGAAGAACAGTCCGCATAAAAGCGAGACAACTTCTGCGATCGGCCATGCCCACCATACCATAGACACGTCTCCGGTGCGGGAAAACAGCCATGCCAGCGGCACGAGGCAGACGAGCTGACGCATAAGCGAGACGATCATGCTATAGATTCCGTTGCCGAGCGCCTGGAAGAAAGAGCCGCAGATGACGGACACACCAGCGAGCAGGAAGCTGAAGCTGATGGTTCGAAGCGCAGGAATACCGATGCGCAGCATTTCCTCAGATGCGCTGAAAAGTGAGAGCAGCGCTCCGGGGATGGTCTGCGCGATGATAAACGCGATAACCATAATACAGGTAGCATAAAACATGGACAGCTTTACTGTTTTCATGATTCGATCCGGTTTTTTCGCTCCGTAATTGTAAGCGACGATTGGCACCATGCCGTTGTTCATACCGAAAACAGGCATGAAAGCAAAGCTCTGAAGCTTAAAGTAAACGCCGAATACCGCGACTGCGGTTGAGGAAAAGACCACCAGAATTCTATTGACACAGAATGTCATCACAGAACCGATCGCCACCATGATTACGGATGGAATACCGATATAGAGGATGTTTCCGATCGCTCTCATATCCGGCTTGAATTTTTTGAAATCCAGCGATATTTCTTTATTCACCCTTGTATTCAGAGTGATTGCCAGAATTGCGGCTACGATCTGCCCAAGCACAGTCGCGGTCGCGGCACCCTGAATTCCCATTTTCGGAAAAATTCCGATACCGAAGATGAGCATGGGATCCATGATGATATTGATAATTGCTCCCAGCCCCTGCGTAAACATCGTATAGATCGTCTTACCGGTTGACTGAAGAAGACGTTCATAAATGATTTCGAGAAAACAGCCGAAGCTGACACACATGATAATGGAAAGATAATCGTGGCCGTACTGTGTGATTTCCTCAGAAGCTCCCTGAACGACAAAAAATACTCTGGAGATCGTAAGCCCCAGAATCAGAAACAGAAGATAGCTGCAGACAGCCAGGAAAACGCCGTGCATTGCCATATGGTTTGCTTCCTTAAATTTCTTTTCCCCCAGATTCTTGGAGAGCAGAGCATTCATGCCGACCGCAATGCCGCTGGCAAGCCCGATCAGAAGATTCTGCATCGGGAAGGCCATGGATACGGCAGTAAGAGCATCCTCACTGATCCTTGATACAAAGATACTGTCTACGACATTGTAAAGCGCCTGCACCAGCATGGAAATCATCATGGGCAGTGCCATTGTGATCAGCAGCCGGTTCACCGGCATAGTGCCCATTTTGTTTTCTTCCGTGATAATCGGCTTATTCTTTGACTGTTCTTTACTCAAAATTCATACCTCCTCGTGTTCTTCCACGGTTTCCGCTGTCTCTGCGTAAACCAGATTTTTCCTTTTTACTTTTGCGCACAAGGGAGATTATATAGCATAAAAAAAATCCCGTCAATAACTGTTAAGAAGAACTATGGGAGACGTTTTGCAGTCAATTGCAATGAACGCGCGTCAGCATTTGTTATAGATCTCGTAAATCAGCTTCTCGGATTTCTCCCATCCAAGACAGGGGTCAGTGATGGATTTCCCGTAAACATGCGGTTCGCACCCGATTTTCTGAGCACCGTCTTCGATATAGCTCTCGATCATAAAGCCCTTGACAAGCGTTTTCAGATCCTGCGAATAGCTGCGGCTGTGCAGCACTTCCTTTACTATGCGGATTTGCTCCAGATATTTTTTACCGGAGTTGGAGTGGTTCGTATCTACGATCACGGCGGGATTTTTCAGGTCGCGCTCCTCATATTTCTCATGCAGCAGCTTCAGATCCTCGTAGTGATAATTTGGAAGGGAATTGCCATGCTTGTTGGTCGCGCCGCGAAGGACGACATGTGCCAGCTCATTTCCGGTTGTATTGACCTCCCAGCCGCGGTAGATAAAGGTGTGTGAAGCCTGTGCGGCCACAACGGAATTCAGCAGGACAGACAGATCGCCGCTGGTCGGGTTTTTCATACCGGCAGGGACATCCATACCGCTGACAGTCATGCGGTGGTGCTGATCCTCGACCGAGCGAGCGCCGATCGCCACATAGGAGAGCAGATCGTCCAGATAGCGGTAGTTTTCCGGATACAGCATCTCATCTGCGGCTGTAAGGCCGGTTTCCTCAATGACTGCCGTGTGCAGAGAGCGTACAGCCACAAGTCCGGCAAACACATCCGGACGTTTTTCCGGGTCCGGCTGATGGATCATGCCCTTGTAGCCTTCACCGGTCGTGCGCGGCTTATTTGTATAGATACGGGGAATCAGGATCAGCCGGTCGCCGACATTATCCTGCACCTTTGCGAGCCGGTGCACATAATCAAGCACCGGCTCCGGGCTGTCCGCGGAGCATGGGCCGATGATGACAAGGAATTTATCAGATTTGCCGAGGAAAACGTCGCGGATTTCGGCGTCTCTCCGGCGCTTTACTTCAACGACCTTTGGCGGAAGCGGATACTGCTTTTTTACCTCTGCGGGGATCGGAAGCTTTTTTACAAAATTTATGGACATGTCTGTATACCTCTTTCGTTCTGACAGCTGTCAGTGTGATTTCCGGCCGGAGATTTTCCGACCGACTGCTCCAAGTATAGAGGTATCGGAGGAAAAATGTCAATACAAATTTAGAATTTCAATATGGGATTTCATTGTTTTTCATACGAAAGTCTGATATACTGAAAAAATGGAATGAAAAGGCAGCCAGACCCGCAGCGCGGAGCTATGGAGATAGCGGGATCGTGGGGCTGGCTGTATGAAAGCGGTGGACTTCATGGAAAAGAAGAACAGAAAATACTTTCCGATTTTTGTGGATCTCTCAGACAAAAAGGTCGTGGTGGTGGGAGCCGGTACGATCGCCAAGCGGCGGATCCGTGTCCTCATTGATTTTACCGATCAGCTTTTTGTGATCGCACCGGAGATCAATCCGGAGCTGCGGGAACTGGAAACGGCCGGGCGGCTGACGATTCTGCGAAAGAAGTTTGAACGGACGGATATCCGTGACGCGCGTTACGTGATAGCTGCGACGAATGACCATAAATTGAATCTCGACATCTATACGACGTGTAAAGAGCTGAATATTCCGGTCAATGACTGCAATGACAAGACCAGATGCGATTTTTATTTTCCGGTTCTGGCTTATGACGACTGTATTGTAGCAGGCGTGAGCTCCGGCGGGCGTGATTCCGCCAGATCCAAACGCATCGCGAACCAGATTCGGACGCTTCTTGGGGAGAAAAAAGATCTGCAAAGTGCCGACAGCTGCCGAACGGCTGATACGGACGACCGGGACACAGGCAGCAGCCCGCCGGGCGGAAACGGAGCCGGAAAGGATTTACATGTAAAGATTTTTACGGACGGAGCCGCCCGTGGGAACCCGGACGGTCCGGGAGGCTACGGGACAATCCTGCAGTTTACGGATTCCTCCGGCGAGTTACATGAGCGCGAATACTCGCAGGGATTTATCAAAACGACGAATAACCGCATGGAGCTGATGGCGGCAATTGTCGGACTGGAGGCGCTGAACCGTCCCTGCGCGGTCGAGCTGTATTCAGATTCCCAGTATCTGGTGAACGCGTTTAACCAGCACTGGATCGATAGCTGGATCAAAAATAAATGGGTCAGAAAGGATCGGAAATCCGGCGCGTCTCTTCCGGTCAAAAATATTGATCTCTGGCAGAGGCTGCTTGCCGCGGCCAGGCCGCACAGCGTATCATGGAACTGGGTGAGAGGGCATGACGGGCACCCGGAAAATGAGCGCTGCGACACTCTGGCTACATCGGCGGCGGACGGGGATGATTTGATAGAGGATGTGGAGATTTTCTATTGAAAACAAAAAAACACTGTGCTATCATTCCATAAGGAAAGATTTCGTACAGAATGTGGAGGAGTTATTGTGAAAAAATACGGAGTAAATGAATTAAGAGCGATGTTCCTTGACTTTTTTAAGAGCAAGGACCATCTGGTGATGAACAGCTTTTCACTGGTGCCGCACAATGACAACAGCCTGCTTTTGATCAATGCGGGCATGGCACCGCTGAAGCCTTATTTTACCGGCGCGGAGATCCCGCCGAGAAAGCGGGTGGCGACCTGTCAGAAATGCATCCGCACCGGCGATATTGAGAATGTCGGAAAGACGGCGCGCCATGGTACTTTCTTTGAGATGCTGGGCAATTTTTCCTTTGGCGATTATTTTAAGGATGAGGCGATCGCCTGGTCATGGGAGTTTCTGACGGAGGT
>JAJQIE010000255.1 GCA_021199395.1 Lachnospiraceae bacterium
ATGTTAAAGGAAAGAGAAGAAAAACAAAATGTGGGAATTTCACGCCGTGATTTTCTGAAGGGAACAGCGGCGGGGGCGCTTGGCGCAGCTGCTGCCGGAATTCTGGGCGGCGGATTGACGGCGTTCGCTGAGGAATCGGGTACCTATGTTCCGGGAACATACAGCGCGACGGCGCAGGGAATCGGGACAGTGACGGTTACCATGACCTTTGACGCGGAGAGTATTACAGATGTTGAGGTGGATGTGTCTGAAGAGACGGAGACTATTGGCGCACTGTATGGCGAGGATCTGGCGCAGCAGATTATGGATGCGCAGGATTCTGACATTGATGGTATCAGCGGCGCGACCACCACGTCTACCGCTGCGGCAAAGGCGGCTGCGGCATGTATTGCCATGGCAAAGGGCGAGAGCGTAGAGATTTCATCCAATGAAGCTTCCTCCGAGTATGAGGTTCCGGATTCGCTGACAAAAGAAGAGGTTGAGGCATCTGACTGTGAGCTGGGCGCTGTGACTCCGGATGAGACGAGGGACTACGATGTGGTAGTCGTAGGCGCTGGAGCGGCCGGAGTCCCGGCTGCAGGCTTTGCGGCTGAGGCGGGGGTATCCGTGGCTCTGCTCCAGAAAGAATCCAGCGTGGTTTCGCAGGGAAACTGCGGCTCGGCGATCATCAAATCAAAATCGACCGAAGCGGGTATCTGGAAGTGGGTGCACCACACGAATGGCCTGGATGACTGGCGTGCGGATACGAAGCTGCTCAAAGCATACGCGGATAATTCCGAGGAGGCTCTGATGTGGTATCTGAACCGTGCGGGGCTGACGTCTGAGACAGAGTATGGCGACGGATCAAAGGTGGATGACAATGAGAACTGCAGTGAGCTGTTGAATAATGGCGACGGACTGTATGCTTATATGAGCACGAGCCAGGATCTGACCGGCATCTGGAGTGATCGGCTGGATAATTATGCCTATGGCGATGACCATTGCTACTTTATGGCACCCTGGATCGGACCGAAACCGCAAAATGTCGGCAATGTCCTTCAGGTTGTGCTGGACAATGTGGCAGCAGAAAATCCAAATCTGGAGATCTTTTACAATACGCCCGCGGTTCAGCTTGTCATGGACGGTGAGAAGGTAACGGGCGTGATCGCGAAGGACGCAGATGGAAAATATATTCAGTTCAACGCTTCTAAGGGCGTGATCCTCGCGACCGGCGATTATATGAACAATGACGCGATGGTAGAGCGCTGGTGTCCGGATATCGCGGATTTTGATAAAAAACAGTACCACAAGACCGGGGACGGCCATGTCCTTGCGCTCAGCGCGGGAGGAAAGATGGAACCGCTCGGTCACACAAAGATGATGCATGATTTTGATTCCGGCCTGATGTATGAGGAACCGTTCCTCTATGTAAATATGGAAGGGGAGCGTTTTACAAATGAGTACACCGGATTTGTCTATATGGGGAATATCCTGAAATTCCAGGGTCGTTATAATGGAAATAATGTAGACGACAATCATCCGGACGGGTCAAAGGGCTGGTACTGTACGATTTATGACAGCGATTATGAGAACTGGCCGGAGGACGAATTCGTAAGCTCTATGGTTCCGGCGGCGGCAATGCAGAAGTACATTCCGGGTGCGGTGGAGGATCCACAGGGCGTATTTACCTATCTGATCGACAGCTATTGCTGCGATACCCTGGAGGAGCTGGCCGAGAACCTGGATATCCCATATGAGACGCTCAAGGAGACCGTTGACCGCTATAACGAGCTTTGTGAGGAGGGCGCGGATGTGGACTTTGGCAAGCCTGCGAAGTTTATGCATCCGATCAAAACTGCTCCGTTCTGGGGTGTGCGCAAGCATATCCGCGTATCGGCTGTGTGCTCAGGCGTCATGATCAATGAAAACGGACAGGCGCTCAATGCAGACGGAGAAGTGATCGAAGGACTGTACTGTGTCGGAAACCTCGGCGGCCCATTCTACGGCGGAAATGACTATCCGTTCCATCAGACCGGTCTTTCACTTGGACGCTGCTATACATTTGGGATGATTGCCGGGAAACACGCGGCGGCTTCAGAGTGATCGCTTTTTGGACCATATCTGTAAAATTTCATAAAAATACTTTTATTTTTCGCTTTTGTGTGGTAAGATACAAAAAGCTGTGCGGGTGAAAAAGTCCGCATGTATTACAGACAAGGAGGACAAGACAGTGAAGCATATCAGGACCTTAAACACAAAGCCTTTGCAGAATACGCTGAAAAAGGGCGGATGCGGCGAGTGCCAGACATCCTGCCAGTCGGCTTGCAAGACCAGCTGTACGGTTGGCAATCAGACCTGCGAGAATCATAAATAAGGCAAGTATGAGCATAAAGTGGGCATTATGACAGACAGGCAGCGAATTTTTTCGCTGCTTCTCTGTTGTTGTTAGAGAGGTGTTTGACTGTGATCCATCAGTATCAGAATAATGGATATAATATTGTGCTGGATGTCAACAGTGGCGCGGTTCATCTTGTGGACGAGGTGACTTATGAGGTGATTGCGCTGCTGGAGGCGGGCAAGACAGACAGGGAGATTATAAGTGAGCTTGCGGAGCGCTATCCGGCACAGGATATCAGAGAGGCTCTGGAAGAGTGCGGCCAGCTGAAAGAGGCGGGAGCTCTCTTTACAGAGGATATCTACGAGAAATCAATTATCGACTATAAAGCGCGAAAGACAGTCGTTAAGGCACTGTGTTTACATATCGCACATGACTGTAATCTGGCCTGTCGCTATTGCTTTGCGGAAGAGGGGGAATATCATGGGCGGCGTGCGCTCATGAGCTTTGAGGTTGGGAAAAAAGCGCTGGATTTCCTGATCGCCAATTCCGGCAGCCGCCGAAATCTTGAGGTTGACTTTTTTGGCGGTGAGCCGCTGATGAACTGGCAGGTTGTGAAAGATCTGGTTCAGTATGGGCGCGAACAGGAAAAGCTTTATAATAAAAATTTTCGCTTTACGGTGACGACAAACGGTGTGCTGCTTAACGATGAGATTATGGAATTCTGCAACCGGGAGATGTCAAACGTCGTGCTCAGCATAGACGGACGCCGGGAGGTGCATGATTATATGCGCCCGTTCCGGAGTGGAAAAGGAAGCTATGATCTGGTGCTCCCAAAGCTGAAGCGGTTTGTGGAGAAACGGGCGAAGGAGGCGTCCCCGGATAAGACGTATTATGCGCGTGGAACGTTTACGCATCACAATCTGGACTTTTCAAAGGATGTGCTGCATCTGGCTGACGAAGGCTTTACACAGGTATCGGTAGAGCCGGTGGTAGCGGACGAGTCGGAGGACTATGCGATCCGAAAAGAGGACCTTCCGCAGATTTTTGCGGAGTATGACGCTTTGGCAGCAGAAATGGTGCGGCGCGAGAAGGCGGGAAACGGTTTTACGTTTTTCCACTTTATGATTGACCTGACCGGAGGCCCCTGTGTTTACAAGCGGTTGTCCGGCTGCGGTTCCGGTACTGAATATCTGGCTGTGACGCCGTGGGGAGATCTGTATCCCTGCCATCAGTTTGTCGGACATGAGGAATACCGGATGGGAACGGTGGATGAGGGCATTACAAGACCGGATATTGTGGATCAGTTTAAGAGCTGTAATGTCTATACAAAAGAAAAGTGCAGGAATTGCTTTGCCAGGTTTTACTGCAGCGGCGGCTGTGCCGCAAATTCTTACAACTTCCACGGGACGATTCAGGATGCGTATGACATTGGCTGCGAGCTTCAGCGCAAGCGCGTAGAATGTGCGATCATGATCAAGGCGGCGCTGGCAGAGCAGTCGTCTGAGCATGACAGGTAAAGGAAGGCTGCTTCACCTGTGCGCATTGGTGCTCAGGGCTTCCGGGAAACAGGAAAAGCTGCTCGAAAAGAGGAGGAAACAGATATGAAAATGAATAAGAAAAACGCAAGGATTACACTTGTCGTAATGGCAGTGCTGCTGGTCTTTTTTGCTTATGTCACCGCGGTTGGTATCGGACCGACCGGAACCGGGGCGGCAAGAAATATCATCCTCGGACTGGATTTATCCGGCGGTGTGAGTGTGACCTATCAGGCGGTGGAAGAGAATCCGACCGCTGAGGAAATGTCCGATACCGTCTATAAGCTGCAGCAGAGGGCGGACACTTACAGCAGTGAAGCGCATGTTTATCAGGAGGGTTCCAACCGAATCAGCATTGAGATTCCGGGCGTTTCGGATGTCAACGCGATTCTGGAGGAGCTGGGGCAGCCCGGCTCGCTGGAATTTCAGCTGGAGGATGGCACGGTAGTGCTGACCGGCTCCGATATTGATACGGCTGCGGCCGCCACGCAGCAGGATGACCTTGGCAATACAGAGTATGTGGTAAGGCTGGAGCTGAACAGTGCGGGTGCGGATGCGTTTGCCACGGCGACAGAGGAAAACGTGGGAAACTATATCTATATTGTTTACAATGATGAGATCATCAGCGCACCGGTTGTCAATGAAGCGATTACGGGTGGTACGGCTTATATTTCCGGCATGGCGGATGCACAGGAGGCGCAGGAGCTCGCTTCCTCTATCCGGATCGGCGCGCTTTCGCTCGAACTCGAAGAGATCAGCTCTAAGGTTGTGGGAGCACAGCTCGGAGAGGACGCGATCCGCACCAGCCTGATCGCGGGCGCGATCGGCATAGCAATTGTCATGATTTTCATGATCATCGTCTATGCGCTTCCGGGCGTAGTGGCAGCGTTTTCTCTGCTGATTTATATCTGCCTGACTCTGATCTGCCTGAATGCCTTTGACCTGACGCTCACGCTTCCCGGCATTGCGGGCATCATTCTGACCATCGGCATGGCGGTGGACGCGAACGTGATTATCTATGCGCGCATCCGCGAAGAGATTTCAGCCGGAAAGACCGTCAAATCAGCGATCCGGACCGGTTACCAGAAGGCGTTAAGCGCTATCGTGGATGGCAATGTCACGACGCTGATTGCCGCTTTTGTTCTGAATATGTTAGGCTCCGGAAGTGTGAAGGGCTTTGCACAGACTCTGGCGCTTGGCATTGTGCTTTCCATGATCACGGCTCTGCTGATCTCCAGACTGATTATGACGGCTCTCTATGAGGTCGGATTCCGGGATGAAAAGTATTATGGC
>JAJQIE010000030.1 GCA_021199395.1 Lachnospiraceae bacterium
ATTCATCGTAAATTGCGGGACCAGACAGAGTACCATAACATCCAGACGAGGCAGAGTACGATTTATCGGAAATTGCGGGAGCAGATGGAGAAATAGAAAATCCAGATGAGTCGGAGTACGATTCATCGGAGATTGCGGGAGCAGATGGAGAAGCAGAAAATTCAGACGAGCCGGAGCAGGATTTTGGAGAAGCAGTGAGAGAGCGCATATGCCTGAGCCCACGGTTGGGGTGCGAGGCGTTTTCTGTCTCTGCGGTGGGATGGAGGTTTTCTGTCTTTTGCTGCGAGAGCGAGGCAGTCGGGGAATCTGCGCTGGCCGTATTCTATGCTCCGGAGAAGGAACAGATGCCGCTTTTTGAGGATTGTGTGATGAGTGTGAAATATATGGACGGTCGGCAGCGATGCGCGGTACTGGGCGAACCGGATGAATATGGATGTGCGATGGGTTGCGCGCGGCATTGCGACTATGATGTCTGCGGATGCGACCGGAAGGATGGCCAATTGGCGTGCCTGTTGGGGACGATGCTGTTTCCACTGTCTGGAATTCGAAGGCTTCCAGATGAGGCTTCGAAGGCTGATTTTGGAGAGGCACGTTTCTTTACAGTGACGGATTCAGGGCTGATTTCTGATTTGAGTTCAGAAGCTCTGAGCAGACGTTATCTGATCTGTGTGGATGATTCTCTGAGTGATGCTGCGCTTGGAAAGATCTGCCGCGGAGATGGATTTGTGGCGCCGGTGTATCTGAGAGAAGATCGGGGAATCTGCTGTTCCGGATTTTTGAAATATATATGATGATGTTGGGGGCAATATCATCTACGGTAGATGATGCCTGCGGATTTCTTCGCACTTCGTGCTTCCGAAATCCTGAAAACATTCGGAATCCGCTCATTTTGGCTAATATTTTAGCCAAAATGGCTACTTCCTCATGTTTTAAACGGGTCAAAAAGTCAGGATCTGAGCGCAGGCGCTCGATTCCTGACTTTCGACCCCGACATCATCATATATATAGGAAATGACAAATTATCTTTTCCGTTTACCATAAGCGGTCGCTATCTGGATGACAGCGAGTTACTGTTCACACCCATGCCACGCACTTGCTGCGTGGCATGGGCGAAGACATAGAGCGTTCGGGCATCCGGCCCATCGCGAAGCGATTTTAAATGGCCGGATGCCGTTGCAGGTCACACATGTAGAGACAGAAATAGCGTAAATTTGGTCAAGGTGTGACCTGTAACGACAGCGAAAAGAAAAGAATATTTTAAGAACTGTTTCAGTGGCTATTTTTTCTCTATGATGTTATAATGCTGCATAGCGGAAAGGATAGCCTTATGTATTTATATAGAAGAAATAAACGGCGGCCCGATTGCTTTTTGCTGTGTATGGTGGTTGTGTTGTGCGTGACACTTCTGTCCGGCTGCAGTATTGTGACCCGTGTAAAATATGAACTGACCGGAAGTGTTGAGACCTGGGAGGAGCTGGCTGCTGAGGAAGGCTATGCTTCTTCGGTGGAGGAGTATTATTATGATAATCTTTCAGAGAAATTACACGGGGCGTATCGGGAGCTGTATGTGCATCTTATGCGCAATGAGGATTCCGGAGAATTTCTGACGGCTGTTTCGGTAGAGGAGTTCTGGGAAGTGTATTATGCGGTGCTGGCAGACCATCCAGAGATTTTCTGGATGGATACGAGTGCGCAGGTGGAGGAGTCAGGCCTGACCGGAACTGTGGTGGGATACCAGTTTAGCGTGACGGTGGAGGCCGATGAGCGGGATGCTATG
The DNA here is from genome assembly GCA_021199395.1 of Lachnospiraceae bacterium. GTDB lineage: Bacteria > Bacillota > Clostridia > Lachnospirales > Lachnospiraceae > Choladousia. The sequence continues at coordinate 1,778 of JAJQIE010000030.1, forward strand.
CGCACAGAGTTGGAAGCCGCGGCGGACGCGTGTATTGCGCAGATTCCGGCAGGTGCGTCGGACTATGAAAAGATCAAATGCGTTTATGAATATATTATTGATACGACGGAGTATGATTCAGACAGCATAGATTCTCAGAATATCCAGAGTGTTCTGCTCTATCATTCGTCCGTGTGCGCCGGATATTCACGGGCATTTCAGTATATTTTGCACAGGCTGGGGCTGTTTTGTACCTATGTTACGGGGACAATTGTGGACGGAGGCGATCATGGATGGAATATGGTGCGAATTACGGAAACGGAACAGTCGGAGGAAACCGTAGCGGGGATTCCAGCGATTTGGGCTGAGGAAGCGTATTATTATGTGGACGTCACCTGGGGCGATCCGGTTTTTGCGGGAAGCGTAGGGGATTATGACATGGAAAGCACGATTAATTACAATTATCTTTGCTGTACGGAGTATGACCTTTTTAAAACGCATATTCCGGATGGCGACATTCCTCTTCCGGAATGTACTTCCGACGCCTATGATTATTATAAGCTGAATGGATATTATTATGAAAGCTTTGACCGGGATACGATTTATCAGGCGCTGATGGAATCTGTATGGGAAAATCAAAACCATATTGTGATGAAATTTGGAAGCGAGGAAGCGTATGAGACGGCCCAGAACGAGCTCTTTGAGGAGAATCTGCTGAGTGATGCGGGACAATATCTGATGAGGCAAAATGGTGTATCTACATGGAATTACCGATATCATACGGATGACATATTTTACCTGATCACGATATACTGGAACTGATCGTCCCCGCCGTTCGAGGAGGGATATTTTTCCTGCTTGCCCGCGCAGGCTGTCGACAGTGTCTGCCGCTCGAATTCCTTACGCAGTCTTGCGCGGAACAAAGTGAGAAAGCGTACATCAGATTCCCCGTCGTTTAACTCTGAGAAATCAGGACACTGCAGCATTTACTGCTGCAGCGCCAGTTTCAGAGCCTGTGCGAGCTGATCCGGGCAGGAAGTTGACTTGAAGCCGCAGCGGATCCCCTCAAGGCGGGAGATCGCGTCGGTGGCTTTCATTCCTTCGACAAGGCGGGCGACGCCCTGGGTGTTGCCGGAACATCCGCCGACGAATTCAACGTGTTTGATCGTGTCGCCGTCCATATCAATATGGATGGACTGGGAACAGACGCCCTTTGGTCTGTAATCCATGAGAATTCCTCCTTCGTGTAAAAATGGATACAGCTATCAATGTTTGCGAACAGATATATTGTAACAGGTAATATATGCAAATACAAGCTTTCTTTTTGTGGTTTTAACCCATTATCGAAAGCGAATATACCGTGCGCGCCATAAAGCCCTTCATCCCCTTACATGCAAGCATGACGTGGATTTGGCCTTTTATCGCTTAAATCAAATCATATAATAGAAAATAGAAAAGGAGACGGAACAAATGAGAAAAGTCGGAATTATCGGAGCTATGGACATTGAGGTGGAACAGCTGAAGGCGGACATGAAGATTGCCCGCGAGGTGACAAAGGCAGGGATGGATTTCTGTGAGGGTGATCTGGGCGGAATGTCGGCCGTGGTCGTGCGAAGCGGGATTGGAAAAGTAAATGCAGCCGTGTGTACGCAGATCCTTGTGGATGTGTTTGGCGTGGATTGCGTAATGAATACCGGCGTGGCCGGATCGCTTGACGCCAGAATAAATATCGGAGATATTGTGATTTCCGAGGATGTGCTCCACCATGACATGGACGCGGTGAATTTCGGATATCCGCTGGGGCAGATCCCGCAGATGGAGGTGTTTTCCTTTGAAGCGGATAAAAAGCTTGCGGAGCTTGCGGAGAATGTGTGCCGTGAAGTGAATCCGGAGATTGCTGTTTTCCATGGAAGAATTGTCAGCGGAGATCAGTTTGTAGCGGATAAGGAGACGAAAGAGAGGATTGTCAGGAATTTTGGAGGAAGCTGCACCGAGATGGAAGGCGCGGCAATTGCGCAGACAGCGTATCTGAATGATATTCCGTTTGTAATACTGCGGGCAATCTCAGACAAGGCGGACGACAGTGCGTCGATGGACTATCCGACATTTGAGAGGAAAGCGGCGCAGCATTGCGTAAGGCTGGTCGAGGGGCTGCTTGCGCGGCTGAAATGACAGGATGTCTATGATATGCCGTTTTTGTTCAGTAATAAGGAACAGCTATAAATGAAATAAAAGGACAGAACGCGGGGGCAAGCCCGCGCTCATTGGGATAACTGGATTAACTGACCTTTTGTTTCTGATCTGATGGAAATTCAATGCCGAGAATTTCCATCAGATTTCGATATGCCTCCATTTCGGTGCTGCCTCTTTGGGCTTCTATCATTAAAAATCTTTGCATTTCTTCTTTTGACATACTTTCCATCGCAGCCTCCTTCTCATATTATCAACCTCCTGCCAGATTGATAATATAAAACAATATAAAATGATTAAATGCAACATAATATTCAAACAACTTATCTATCTATCTATCTATCTATCTATTGTTTGAATTATATCATTATTTTTGACAATATGCAATCTGCTTTTTTGCAGAATGTTAACGTTTTTTTGGGAAAGTTTATTTCGGATCATCCGGAGCCGGATCAGAAACCGGAAGTATTTTAGGCGGGTAAAAATCCTTAGGGTGACGGATGCTTTTTTGAACCGGAGAATCGTTTCCAAGGAGAAAAAGTCGAACGATTTTACTTTGCAAACACAGTTTTTCCGGCTATAATGGCGGCACTTGGGCGAACACAGCGAAAGGCGCCGTCGCAGACAGGAAAAATGTCTGTCCTGAATGGGACTGTGTGCCCCGGTCATATTCCATCAAAGGGGGATACATTTATGCTACAATTCATCATGGAAAAAAATATTTTGCTTTACGTACTTGCAGCGGCCTGCGTCGTGGGCGTGGTCAGCCAGATGATTCTGAAACAGATTTACGATGGATTGATAAGGGATACGAGAAATACCGGGGAGCCGGGAGGACGTTTTTTGCAGCAATTACGGCAGAGGTTTCAATATTGCACGCATTTAAATGAGCAGGTCGGCGATGTACAGGCTCTGGTTCAAAAAAGCGTTCTGGAGTATCGTGTCTGGGGCGTCAGTCTGCATACCTTTAGCCGGATCGGAATCGGCTGCCTGACGCTCAGCCTGCTGTGCGCGTTTGCGGGAACGATGACGCGGATACAGGGCGGCGCGGCGGTCATAACCGGCAATACCTATTTCTGGATGGGGGCTGCCGCTCTGGCGTTGACTGTGCTTGCTTATGGAATAGCGGATATCGGGTATCGGAGCCGTTCGCTTGAGATTTGCCTTTGCGATTATCTGGAGAAC
>JAJQIE010000036.1 GCA_021199395.1 Lachnospiraceae bacterium
GGATATTATTGTAGGGTTTCCAGGAGAGACAGAGGAGGATTTTCAGGAAACGATGGACGTCGTGCGCCAGGTGCGCTTTGACAGTGCGTTTACCTTCATCTATTCAAAGCGGACCGGTACGCCTGCCGCTTCGATGGAGGATCAGGTGCCGGAGGATGTGGTAAAAGACCGTTTCAGCCGTCTGCTCACCCTTGTCCAGACGATTTCACAGGAAATGTCAAAGCGCGTAGAGGGACAGACGCTTCCCGTTCTGGTGGAATCTGTGAATGAACACGACGCATCGTTGGTCACCGGAAGGCTCTCCAATAACCTGCTGGTACATTTTCCAGGGACAGATGCGCTGATCGGTAAAATCACAGATGTGCGGCTGACCGAGTGCAGGGGATTTTATTATATGGGCGAAATGACGCAGTCAGAAGAAAAAATCCGACAGTGAAGATTGAAAAATGTTAAGAAACTGTAAAAAAAGAGTGGATTTTTCTTTAACACTGTGCTATAGTGAAGTAAACGCAAGGCTGCGCGAATGATATTGCGCAGCCTTGTCGTATACATACGGACGGTCTGATCGTCTGTAGCAAAAAATGATCCGAAAAGGAGGATACAAACATGAAGAAGATGAAAGCACTGCTTTCCATCGCCACGGCATCTGTAATGCTGATGAGCTCCATCAGTATTCCGGCGTCAGCAGAGACTGGTACCTCTGTGCTGAACGTCATGATTGAGACACAGGTAGAGTCTCTGGATCCGCAGCAGGCGACGGATGGCACCTCATTCGAGGTGATTGCAGACTACACCGACGGCCTGATGCAGATGGACGAGTCCGGTGCGGCGGTAGAGGCTCTGGCAGAGAGCTATGATCTGTCTGACGATGGTCTTACCTATACGTTCCATCTGCGTGAAGCATACTGGAGCAATGGCACACAGGTAACGGCGGCAGACTTTGTATATGCATGGCAGAGGGCAGTAGACCCGGACATCGCTTCTGAGTATGCTTATATGCTCAGCGATATCGGCCAGATCGTGAACGCGGCAGAGATTATCGCGGGCGAGATGGACAAGAGCGAGCTCGGCGTGACAGCGGTGGACGACCTGACACTGGAGGTTCAGCTGGTTGTTCCGGTCAGCTATTTCCTGTCCCTGATGTATTTCCCGACCTTCTACCCGGTCAATCAGGAATTCTGTGAGTCCTGCGGCGATACGTTTGGCACCAGCCCGGACACCGTTCTTTCCAACGGCGCGTTCATCCTGACGGACTATGAGCCGGCGGCGACTTCCTTTGAGCTGGTAAAGAATGAGGACTACTGGGACGCGGACAGAGTATCCCTGGCGGGTCTGAACTATCAGGTTATTCAGGATTCCCAGCAGGCACTGATGAGCTATCAGGTAGGCGATCTGGACATCACGCTGGTAAACGGCGACCAGGTAGAGCAGGTAGAAGAGGATGAGGAATTCAGCAGCATCGGCGCAGGCTATCTGTGGTATGTCAGCCCGAATATTGATGCGGTTCCTGAGCTTGCGAACCTGAATATCCGTATGGCTATGACGATGGCGATCGACCGCGAGTCTATCACGGCAGACGTCTTAAAGGATGGATCAAAGGCTACCTACACGGCGGTTCCGATGGATTTCGCAGCAGGTCCGGACGGTTCCGACTACGCGGAGGATCAGACCAGATATTCGGATGTGTGCACCTATGATCTGGAGCTTGCGGCGGAATACTGGCAGGCAGGTCTTGAGGAGCTTGGAATCTCCGAGCTGACGCTCGATATGGTAGTGGACGCAGACGATGCGCCGCAGAAGGTTGCTCAGGTTCTGAAGGAGCAGTGGGAGACCGCTCTTCCGGGTCTGACCGTAAACCTGACGGTAGAGCCTAAGAAGCAGAGGGTACAGGATATGCAGGACGGCAACTTTGAGCTTGGACTTACCCGCTGGGGACCGGATTACGCGGACCCGATGACCTATCTTGGCATGTGGGTAACGGACAATTCCAATAACTATGGTCTCTGGAGCAACGAGGAGTACGATGCGATTATCGCTGAGTGTACGACCGGCGATCTCTGCACAGACGCGGAGGCGCGCTGGGAGAGACTCTATGACGCGGAAGCGCTTGTGATGGCGGACGCGGTGATTTTCCCGCTGTACACGCAGTGCAACGCGCAGATGATCTCCTCCAGTGTCACTGGTATTGAATTCCACGCGGTTGCTTTGAACCGTGTCTATAAGAACACGGTAAAAACTGAGGATTAAAATGATTGATATCTGGCCGCACGAGAGGAAACTTTTGTGCGGCCTTTTTCGGAGGTAAAAAGTGAAAAAATACACACTAAAACGAATCCTGACCTCTTTTTTGACGCTTCTGGCGATTCTTTTTATCCTGTTTCTCCTGATGCAGCTTATGCCAGGCTCTCCGTTTAATGATGAAAAACTGAGCAGTGACCAGCGGGAACTGTTGTATGCCAAATATGGTCTGGATCAGCCGGTTATTGTTCAGTTCTTCAAATATGTCGTAAATATGCTGAAGGGTGATCTCGGTGTCAGCTACAAGATTTCCAAAAACACGCCGATTTCCCAGCTGATTCAGACAAGGCTTCCGATTTCGATCGGAATTGGCGGTGCCGCGGTTTCGATTGGCGCCCTGCTCGGTCTGCTGCTCGGTCTTCTGGCAGCGCTGAAGCACGACACGATCTGGGATTCTCTGGCAACCATTATTTCCGTTATCGGCGTATCGGTTCCCTCCTATGTATTTGCGCTCGCCCTGAGCTATTATTTCGGCTTCAGGCTGAGATGGTTTCCCATGCTGTTCAGCACTAAGACACTCATTTCATCCAGCATTTTGCCCAGTATCTCGCTTTCGATGTTTACGATGGCGTCCATTGCCCGATTTACGCGGAGCGAGATGATGGAAGTGATGGGAAGCGACTATATGCTCCTGGCGGAGAGCAAGGGATTGTCCAGCTCCGCCCTGATCTTCAGACATGCGCTCAGAAACGCGCTGATACCGATCATTACCGTACTGGCTCCGCTGGTCGTGGATCTGATGACCGGTTCTCTGGTGGTCGAAAAAATTTTTTCCATCCCAGGTGTGGGAAGCCTGCTGGTAAACGCAATCCAGTCCAACGACTACAATGTTGTCATAGCGCTCAGCTTTATCTATTCGGCACTGTACATCGGAATCATGCTGGTAGTGGATATTCTCTACGGAATCATTGATCCGAGAATCCGTCTGGCAAAGAAAGGAGACTGAGAGGATGAACAAAATGGAAACGGCTTCGGCCGCTGAATATATTCCTGCAGATTCGGACTTCAGGCTCAAGGAAAACGCGTCTGAGATCGCGATTGACGCCAACTTTGCCGCACAGAGCTTCTGGAGAGACGCGCTCATCCGCTATATCCACAAGACAAGCGCGGTGGTCGGCCTGATTCTGATCCTGCTCATCGGAGTGCTCGCTATCGTCGGACCGGGTATGAACGAATACACCTATTCCGGGCAGAATCTGAGCCAGAAAAATCTTGCGCCACGCGTAAAATTTCTGGAGCAGTTCGGCATTTTTGACGGCTCTGAGACTATGAGTACGACATCCGGTACAAAGGTGATCAACGGATATGAGGAAGACGGGCTGGAGGATGTCTATTACTGGTTCGGCAGCGATACCTATGGGCGCGATATCTGGACCCGCACCTGGTCCGGAGCCAGGGTTTCCCTGATCATCGCGGTCGCGGCGGCGATCATCGATATGCTCATCGGTATGAGCTATGGCCTGATTTCCGGCTATTTTGGCGGCAGAGTCGATATGATCATGCAGCGTACCCTGGAGGTGGCGAACGGAATCCCCAGGCTTGTGATCGTCACACTGTTATTGCTGATTTTGTCGCCCGGAATGCTTACGATTATCTTTGCGCTGATGCTAACGGAATGGATCGGGATGAGCCGTATTGCCCGCGCGGAAATGCTGAAGCTGAAGGAGCAGGAGTTTGTGCTTGCGTCCAGGACGCTCGGAGCCGGAAGCTTCTTTATTATCTTCCGTGAGGTATTGCCTAATATCATCGGCCCGATCATTACACAGGTTATGTTCTCCATCCCGACCGCTATCTTTACAGAGGCATTTCTGAGCTTCGTCGGACTCGGCATTCCGGTGCCGCAATGCTCGCTGGGTTCTCTGATTTCGGAGGGCTTCAACAGCCTGACGACGCATCCGTACCAGATCGTACCGCCGCTCATTGTGATGGCGCTTTTAATGCTGAGCTTCAACCTGGTAGGGGACGGCCTGCGTGAAGCGCTTGACCCTAAGATGAAGGAAATGTGAGGTGAATAGCGTGTCCGAGTCAAAAGAAAAAATACTTGATATAAAAAATGTCGATATCTCATTTAAGACCACAGCAGGAATGGTGCACGCGATTCGCGGCGTAAACCTGGATCTGATGAAAGGGGAGACGGTCGCCATCGTAGGCGAATCCGGTTCCGGCAAATCTGTCACCATGAAAGCCGCAATGGGAATCCTTGCGTCAAACGCTACCGTCAACAGCGGTTCCATCGAATTTACCTATCACCACGCGGATGGGACGAAGGAGACGGTAGATATCCTGCAAAAGGATAAAAAATGGATCCGAAAGCACATCAATGGAAAGCGGATTGCCATGGTTTTCCAGGATCCGATGACCAGCCTGGATCCGACGATGCCGATCGGTAAACAGATTATGGAGGGGATGATCTGGCATTTCAAAACGCCGAAAAAAGAGGCCTGGGACCGTGCAGTCGATCTGCTGAAAGAGGTCGGCATTGAGGATGCGGAAAAGAGAATGAAGAATTATCCGCACCAGCTTTCCGGTGGTATGCGCCAGCGCGTAGTGATCGCGATCGCGCTTGCCTGCAATCCGGATCTGCTGATCTGCGACGAGCCGACGACAGCGCTGGACGTGACGATACAGGCAAAAATTGTCGAGCTGATCAAGCGTGTGCAGAAGGAGCGCGGTATTTCGGTTATCTACATTACGCACGACCTGGGCGTTGTCGCCAAGGTAGCGGACTATGTAAATGTCATGTATGCCGGAAAAATCGTGGAAAAGGGAACCATCAATGAAATCTTTTATGATCCGCGCCATCCCTATACCTGGGGACTTTTATCAGC
>JAJQIE010000208.1 GCA_021199395.1 Lachnospiraceae bacterium
ACGACATAGCGCGCCTTCATGAGATTGACCGCAAGCTCTTCCTCCAGCTCCTGGATCTGAGACTTCTGATCGTTTGGAACCGGCCGCGCGGCTTCCTGCATAAAATACAATCCGGTAAGCTGCAGCTGCGGATTCAGGATAGGCTGCTGTTCCCTGGGAAGCTTTGAGTAATCCGGACGTTTTACCAGTTCATCCAGAGCGAGAGTCTCTTTCCCGCTGTCGCTGACAAATACAAGCTCATTGACGCCAATTGAGAACAGTGTCGCAAAAAAGCCAAGAAAATTCTTATTCGGGTATTTAAGTCCCTTTAAAGGAATCTTCTTTTCCGTATAAGGCTTTGCAAACGCCTGAAGCTGTTCTTCCGTGTCAAAAAGCCATACCTGATCATTAAATGTCTCCGGATCACATACCACAAGAGGCATATTTGTAAATGTGCAATACGCGACAATCAAAGACTCTTTTTTTTGGATACTCCTGACTAAAAATTTTTTATCTACTGCCATCTTACTACTCTCCTGCCTGTTCATTCAATTCTTCTATCGTAATGTCCTTACCATCTCTCCAGATTCTCTCCAGATCATAAAAAAGCCGGTTCTCCGAATCAAAAACATGTACAATGATGTCCCCATAATCAATCAGAATCCAGTTTGCCGTCCGGTATCCTTCCGTCTGCTTTGCCGGATAACCTGCCTTGTACAATACCTCTTCGACATTATCGGCCATTGCCTGTACCTGATTTCGGTTCGTACCGGAAGCTATGATAAAATAATCCGCAACGACAGAAACCTCTTCTATGTTGATGATTTTAATATTTTCCGCCTTTTTTTCAAGGAGCGCATCGTAGGCCAGCCTTGTCATTTCTTTTGCTGCATATTCCGCCATTTTCCCGTCCTCTCTTCCTTTTTCACTCTTTTTCGGCAAATACAAGCTGAGCATCGCAAAGCGATTCCTCATGCAAGACGCATTTTTTCTCTGTCAAATCTCTATAGTAATTATAAGCCACAACCGTCTGATTATCAAGTGCTGCTTTTTCCTGTTTTAAAAAAGACAGTGTATCACGAAGCGTCAGATAGACGGCATAATCGAGATCGGAAAAAGCCATACGGCGGATTTCCTTTAAATTTGGAGCCTTTGATCGTCCCGGCTCTATATAATCGGCTACAAATATGATCTTTTCCAGCAGGGTCATATCAGGCTTTCCGGTCGTATGACAGCGGATCGCACTCAGGATTTCCGAATCTCTGATATGGAATTTGTCATGCGCTATGCAGGCTCCCAGCTTTGCATGCAGCAAATGAGGCGCTTTCTGTTCGATAGGCGAGACGGGAAGCTTATACTGTTCGCAAAGGCTGAGCTTCTGTGCGTTTGGAATACACTTCGCGCAGTCATGGAGCAGCCCGGCTACCGTAGAGCGTTCCAGATCCGCCTCATGGCACATGGCCAGCGCCGCCGCTGTATACATCACGCCCAGCGTGTGCGTATAACGGGTGTCATCCATCTCTTTTTTCAGTTTCTTTTGTATTTTGGCGATATTATAGCTGCTCATTTTCTTTCAGATCCCATAAATCCTGTGATTTTCAATATAGCTCCTTACGGCTTCCGGCACATATGCCTGGATGGATTGGTGCTCGCGGCATCGCTTTCTAAGCTCTGTAGAGGAAAGATTAATCTCCGGCATATTCATAATACAAACAGAAGCATTGTATTTTTTCTGCAATTCACAGACCTTTTGCCGAATCACTCCCATGTCAAGGCCATCGCGGACAGCCACAGCGAGGCGACAGTGCTCACAGATAATCTCCGGATGATACCAAGTGTCAAAAGCCATTAACGAGTCGGCACCGATGATAAAATAAAACTCCGTATCCGGTTCGCCCCGACTCAGACGGATCAGAGTATCCTTCGTATAGCTTAATCCATCCCGCTTCATTTCCTCGGCGTCCAGAGAAAACTGAGGATAATCGCGGATCGCAAGCTTAACCATATCAAGCCTCTGCCTGTCGCTTGCGCCATCTCGGCGTATCTGTTTGTGAGGCGGGTTCCCCGCCGGCAGAAATAAAACACTGTCCAGATGAAACTGCCTGTACGCACACATGGCCAGAGCCAGATGTCCATTGTGTATGGGAGCAAACGTTCCGCCCATAATACCCTTACGATTTGAATAGTTCTGATCCAGTCTCATACCCTGATCTTCCATCCCGTACAAGTCTCACCCCTGATCCTCTCATTGATTTACGGCAATTCGATCTTCTTTTTATTATCCTTTCCCGGTCGATAAAGGACGATTTTCTTTCCGATCACCTGTACGACCTGCGCGCGGGTACGTTCAGCCACAACCTGGGCGAGCTCACGGGGATCGCCCGTACAGTTCTGAAGAACACTGATCTTGATCAGCTCTCTTGCCGCAAGCGCTTCATCTACGGCGGATGTAAGCTCCGGCGTCAGAGATGATTTTCCAATCTGAACAACCGGCTCCATCGTCATTGCAAGGCTTTTTAAATAAGCGCGTTGTTTGCTCGTCATATATTATTACTCCTTATAATAATCAAATTGAAGATCGGATATTCGGACTGTATCTCCCTCCTGTATGCCAAGTGCTTCCAGCTGTTCCAGAATTCCATTTTCCCGCATAAAATTCTGGAAAAACTGGAATCCCTTTTCAGATTCAAGATTCGTATACCCCAGCATCCGATCAATCCTTGGGCCTTCTACAATATAGGTGTTCGGCTCCTTCGGGTCTTTCTCCACTGTAAACGGCAGATTTTCACTGATAAAACGAGGCTGTGGGTCATATTCCGGTTCAAATACTACAGGCTTGGACGGCAGCTCCTTCAGCATACTCTGAACACAGAACAGAAGCTCCCTGATACCCTGCCCGGTAGCGGCTGATATCCCATAGACCGGAATCCCTTTTGGCTCGAATTCAGCTTTCAGTCGTTCCAGCGGGTTCTCCGCATTATTCTCACCGTCAGGATACAGCGCGTCCATCTTGTTAGCCGCAATCACCTGCGGGCGGGAAGCCAGTTCCTCCCGGTACGCTTTCAGCTCCAGATTAATCTTATATATATCGTCAACAGGGTCGCGTCCTTCTACTGAGGCTGCGTCAACAACATGGATCATGACCTTTGTGCGCTCAATATGGCGAAGAAATTCATGCCCAAGCCCGGCTCCATCAGATGCGCCCTCAATCAAACCCGGTATATCAGCAAGAACAAAGCCGCCGCCTTCCATATCCACTACTCCCAGATTTGGGGAAAGCGTTGTAAAATGGTAGTTTGCGATTTTAGGACTGGCATTTGTAACCTGAGAAAGAAGCGTGGATTTTCCGACATTTGGAAATCCAATGAGTCCCACATCCGCGATCAGCTTCAGCTCCAGTATTACCTCCAGCTCTCTCGCCTCCTGGCCGGGCTGGGCATATTTCGGAGCCTGCATCGTAGACGTCGCGTAATTCATATTGCCGCGGCCGCCTCTTCCGCCTCTCAAAATGATCTGCCGCCTGTTTTCTCCCGACATGTCCGCAATGACCCTGCCGCTTTCGGCTTCCCGGATCACCGTGCCGGCCGGAACGTTCAGGATCAAATCGTCGCCGTCTGAGCCATGGCAGCGCCGTTTGCCGCCCGGTTCCCCGTCCTGCGCGGAAAATTTTCTTTTATGCCGAAAGCGGATCAGTGTATTTTCTCCATTATCAATCTCAAAAATAACATCGCCGCCTTTTCCGCCGTCTCCGCCGTCCGGCCCGCCGTTCGGGATATATTTTTCCCTGCGAAAGCTGACGTGGCCGTCTCCGCCCTTACCCGAACGGATCGTGATTTTCGCTCTGTCTGCGAACATAAATACCTCCAATTACCTCCTGAACTTCCAGGCTTCCTATAAAGCAAAAAGCTTCAAACCACATTCGGATTTGAAGCCTTCTGTGAATTATTCAGCTGCAACCGGATGAACGGATACCTGCTTTTTATCACGTCCCCGTCTTTCATAGCGAACGATTCCATCTACCGTTGCAAACAGTGTATCATCTCCACCACGACCAACATTCAAGCCCGGATGAATCTTTGTGCCACGCTGTCTGTAAAGAATATTTCCGGCTTTCACAAACTGTCCGTCTGCTCTTTTCGCACCCAGTCTTTTGGACTCGGAATCTCTACCATTCTTCGTAGAGCCGACACCCTTTTTGTGAGCGAAAAATTGAAGGTTCATTTTTAACATTTATCACACCTCCTTAAATGTCAGAGTAATATAATCCTGTCCATAAGCATCCTCTACGCCCTGAAGTCCGAGAATCAGACTATCCATCAGCAATGAGGTTCGGTCGCTGACGCCTTCCGGAAAATCCATCCGCAGATAACCGCCATCCTCAGACAGCTCCTGTTCAAAAACATCTTCCGTAAAAGCTTCAATCGAATTTGCCGTATTCAGAGCCAGTACCGAAACGGAAGCGCATACAAGATCAATGCCATCCTCCGAGTATCCGGCATGCCCACGAAAAGCAAATCCTCTGTATTGACCGCCTGACTTCCACACAGTAACACTTATCATACGATTATCCATTAACCATTGATCTTTTCAATCTTTACCTGCGTGTACTGCTGTCTGTGACCGTTTTTCCTGTGGTAGCCTGTTTTTCTCTTATACTTGTAGACAATGACTTTTTTATCCCTTGCGTTGCGGACAACCGTAGCGGTAACCGTCGCATCCGCAACATCCGCGCCAACCTTCAGCCCGTCATTGCTTACTGCAAGCACCTGATCAAACGTAACAGTCTCTCCAGCCTCTACACCAAGCTTCTCCACTTTAATGATATCGCCTTCGGCTACTTTGTACTGTTTACCACCTGTTGCAATAATTGCGTACATATGGCACACCTCCTGTCTATCATTACTCGCCAGATTCGGTGACCCGATAAGGGTTCTTAAACCTCTCTGTGCGGCATACTTTTACATGATACCATATGGTTTTTTCCAAGTCAAATGTTTTTTGAGGTATTTATGCCGATATATGGGCCATTTATGATAATGTTTTTAGAACGGAAAAGAGAGAACCGCCGCAGCGACATATTCGAAGGACGTTTGTTACAGGTCACACCCTAGCCAGAGTAGAT
>JAJQIE010000294.1:0-1080 GCA_021199395.1 Lachnospiraceae bacterium
ATTGAATTCGCTTATTTTCTCTGATCAGCAAACCTGTAATAGTCTTCCATATCCAAGCTTAGTCTCACATGAGAGTCAGGTTTGATTTTTCGGTTGCTCAATAATACAATCGTCTCAACGTGCACCGAATTCCCAAACATATCCGTCGTACAAACTCTTTTCAGCTCATATCCTCCCGCGCACAGATATTTTAAATCTCTCGCTAATGTTGCGGAGTCGCAGCTCACATAGACGATTCTCTCCGGATGCATCTTGAGCATGGTATCAAGTACACTCTCTTCACAACCCTTGCGCGGCGGGTCGATGACGATTACATCCGCATGGATTCCCTCTTTCTCATATTTTTCCGGCAGGATTTCTTCGGCTTTGCCAGTGAAGAATTCCGCGTTTGTGATGTGGTTTAGCTGTGCATTTTGCCTTGCGTCGCGGATGGCGTCCGGCACGACTTCTACCCCGTAAACGGCGCGCGCCTTCTGTGCAAGAAACAGGGAGATTGTACCGATTCCACAATAAATGTCCCACACGATTTCTTTTCCTGTCAGATTCGCGTATTCAAGTGCCTTTCTATAAAGCTTCTCCGTCTGGCGGGGATTTACCTGATAAAAGGAGAGAGGAGAGATTCTGAATTGGATGCCACCAATACTATCCTCTATGTATTCTTTTCCCCAGAGCAGCTTTATCTTTCGCCCCATGATAACGTTGGTTCGCTCCCGGTTGATATTTAAAGTAATACTTGCCATACCAGGAATAGCTCTAAGCGACTGTATCAGGCGTTGACTTTCTGGTAAAGATGTCCCATTTATCACTATACAGACCATGATCTGTCCGAATGACTCGTCTGCCTGATTTCTGCCTGTCTGCATCCTGTCCGTTTGGTTCACATCTGTTCCGTTTCCATCTGCCTGCATCCTGCCTGTCTGCATCCCGTCTTTCTGGTTCGCATCTGTCCCGTTTCCATCTGCCTGTATCCTGTTTGTCTGTTCCCTGTATGTCTGTTCCAGTTCTGCGCATACGCTGTTCTCTATACAGGCACAATTCCCGGTTTCTGTCACCCCATTCTCCGCATCAGGGCTGCTCTCT
>JAJQIE010000294.1:1180-19126 GCA_021199395.1 Lachnospiraceae bacterium
CTCCGCATCAGGGCTGCTCTCTCCGTCCGCCGCTCCTCTCTCCACACCAGGATTGCACTCTCTGCGCAGCACTTCGCTTCCCACACGTATCATTACATGCCTCACCAGCCCTTTGCCTGTAGCTTCATCGTAGGGCTGGATATGACAGGTTTCCATATGACTGAGCACGATATCAAGGATGATTTTGTTGACCGACGCGCCGAGCAGGCAGTCCCGGCAGTCGATGACGGTGTGCGTACGGCCTGCGTAAAAGCCGGCGGTAAGGTTGCCTTCTTTGTCTCTGGCAATGGGATATTGAGCTTTATTGCGATAGCGAAACGGGGAATCCATCCCGATGATCGGCTCCATTGGAGGATTGACAAAGCCGCCAATTCGCTGCAGATTGCTTCGTACCTTCTGTTCTTTGAAGCGAAGCTGAGCATCGTATCTCATTTCCTGGATCTGGCAGCCGCCGCATGGGCGGGCGACCGGGCAGGGAGCTTCGATTCGATCTGGGCTTGCCGATAAAAGACGCAGCAGACGGGCATAGCCATAATTCTTTTTCATTTTCATGATCTTTACCTCTGCCACATCGCCGATCACGGTATCCTTTACAAATAAAGCAAGGCCTTCGCTGTGTCCAATGCCAAGGCCTTCTGTGCTCAGATCCTCAATTTTCAGGGTAATGATATCATCCTTTTTCATACTTTCACCTGTACACGAATAATGTAGTGATTGTTTCTCCTCCACAGAGTATTCGGTTCCGTTTTATCCATCAAAACTCTGATGTTTTTCTCACATTTGACTCGAACAGCCGATTGTATCCCAGCCACTCATTGTTGTCCCCGGCGTTTTTCAGGACTTCGCGCATGGTTTCGAGCTTAGCGTCGGTATTGTCGGCAAAGTTGAGCGCCATTGCTTCCGCGAGAGCCGGCTTTTTAGGTGATCCGTATTCGAGCTCCCCATGATGTGCCAGGATACAATGCTGCAGCTCGCTCATGAGTTTTTTGGGAAATCCCTTGATATGACGACAGCCGAAGCCAACCAGCTCACTGCCCATGACAATATGACCCAGGAGCTGGCCGTCGTCCGTGTAGTCGTTTTCCGGGAAGTTAGAAATTTCCTTCAGCTTTCCGACGTCGTGAAACAGAGCGGCGGTAAGCAGCAGATCCTTCCGAAGGAAAGGATATTGCTTCACATAAAAAACGCAGAGCTTTACTACGCCGAGAGTATGCTCCAGCAGGCCTCCAACAAAGCTGTGATGAACGGTTTTTGCCGCCGAATGGTTTTTAAACGCCGCGATAAAGGCTTCGTTATCCACAAAATAGATCTGAATCAGCTTTTGCAAATAAGGATTTTCCACCTGACGCATATAGCTCATCAGTTCCTCATACATCTCATCGATATTTTTCTCGCTGACCGGAAGATAGTCGGCCGGCACATATTCTGACACGTCTGCTTTGCGGGCGCGTCGGATACTCAGCTGAAGCGTTCCCTGAAAATTTGAAACATCACCGTTTACAAAGATATAATCCAACACCCCGAACTCTTCGATCCCGGAAGAGTTCGGATCCCAGATTTTTGCGTCGATCGTACCTGTTTTGTCCTGCAAAACAACATTTTCATAAAGTTTGCCATTCTTCGCGGTTGCGGACTGTCTGTATTTGCACAGATAAATGTCGTTTATTTTATCTCCTTCATGAAATGTATTGATAAATTTCATAATTCCTCCTCATAGTGCGAATCTGTTCGCCCATCTGTCTTATTGTTCTGACATTTGTCTCCCGTTCTTTTTTCGCTTCAGCTTTATCCATTTCTGTAAAAAATCCATACCATTTCAGACAACAATCTGAATTCCCCGCCCGCTCCTCTGATAGCGATAGTAGCGCACCCCTGCGGCATCCATCATTCGCTTGGACAACAGGACGGAAACGCTCCCCTCGTATTTATCATCATCGTAAACAACCGTTTTGATCCCTGCCTGAATAATCGCTTTCGCACATTCATTGCATGGAAACAGTGAAACATACAGCTTTGCGCCCTCCAGACTGCCACCACGGTAGTTAAGAATCGCGTTCAGCTCGCTGTGTACCACATATGGATACTTTGTGTCAGCCTCATCGCCCTCACGTTCCCATGGAAATTCATCGTCTGAGCACCCCTTGGGAAACCCATTATAGCCCATCGACAGAATCTTATTGTCCTCACTGACTATACATGTCCCTACCTGTGAATTCGGATCCTTCGAACGCATACCGGCCAGCTTTGCCACTGCCATAAAGTATTCATCCCAGGTAATGTAATCTTCCCGCTTTCCTGCCATAGTTCTCCTCCAGTCCTTTTCCGGTTCTCTTATTATAACGAATGATTGCCTAAAAATCAACGAATGGATGAAAGTTCATCCGTTCTGCTGTTTTTCTGAATACCGCCGCCGGTATTCAGATGGCGGTATTCCATATTTCTTTTTAAAAGCCTTGCTCAAATGAAATTCATCGTAGAATCCATAATTTACCGCGGCCTCATGAAGCTTTGCCTGTGGCTGCGAAAGCAAAAACTGCCGTGCCATCTCCAGCTTTGTCTCCATCTGAAAGACGCTGAATGTCTTGCCGCTTGCTTTGATAAAATGATTGTTGAGAGTTCGCTCACAGATAAAATGTCGCTTCGACATTTCTCTGGTTGAAAAAAACGTCTGAGGCGTAGTTCGGACCAGCTCGCTGATTTCCTCTACCAGGGGGTCTGTCTCCATCGTCCTTACATTCTGCTCCCGCATATCCGCCAGCTCACACAAAAGCATGGAAAACAGCAGACTGCGGCGATTCTCCCGTTCCGCGGAAGCAGACCATCCCTCCGCTATGATTTCATGAAAATACTGCCGTACTTTAGGGTGCTTCCGACAGTGTAAAAGGGGGGGAATCTCCATCATTTTTTTTGCCTGCCCCGTCCCGGTTGAATTCCGGATATCCTCCTGCACCAGGCGGGCTGGAATGGACGGGATATCCGGCTGGCACGCAAGGCAGGAGGCCTCCTCCATCTCATGAGGTTGAGGTTCAGCAATATCCGCGCAATGCGTATCTGTAAGACAGAAGCTTCTCTCCGCTTCCGTTGGCTGGACATGAATATACATATGACGGTTTCCCGGATTACACAGGCGTTTCCCATAATGATGGCGGCCGGCGGCCAAAACCAGAAGATCGTCGTTTTCCAGCTCATACCGCTCCTCTTCCTCATAAATCTCCCAGTTTCCGTCCAGCATATAGAGGAAATCATGCACTTCCAAAACCCGATCCGGATGAGCCATTCCATTCACGCTTGTCACGTAATTAGCTCCCTCAACCGAATGCAGGCCCATTTTTTCCAGATAAAGCATACACGCCTCCCACACCTTACGCATTATTATGGCAAACGACGTCAGTCATTTTACTTTTCCATATTTTACATGCTGTATTCGTTTTTGGCAATGGTAAAAGGGAACATTTTCATATACTCTTAATCAAACAGCATGGCTGCAAAAGCATGACTGCGCAGTCAATTTCTTTCCGCACAGCGGCGATGCCTGTGTTCAGATCTGTCGATTTACAAAATATACATGGGAAGCAGCGACGGTCGGCGGAAAACCTTCTGACTTTTATACAGTAACAGCTTTTTAACACTTTTCAAAAAAAGGAGAGATTTATATGGACTGGTCTTTACATAGTTCTCCGCTTTCCCTGCGGGATATTCAGGTTACCGACGACTTTTGGAAGCATGAGATGGAGCTGGTGCGCACGGAGGTGCTTCCCTATCAGTGGGCTGCCCTGAACGATCAGGTGGAAGGCGCGGCCCCCAGCTATTGCATGCGAAATTTCAGACTTGCCGGAAAGCGAAACCGTGAAAGAGCCGCACAGGGAGATGCGTTTAAGGAGCCAAAATTCACACTTCGCGGCTTTGAGGCCCTCCCGGAAGATCCGGCTCATCCGGGCGAACAGTTTTACGGATTCGTGTTTCAGGACAGTGATTTTTCCAAATGGATTGAAGCGGTTGGCTATTCCCTCACGCAGCACCCGGATCTGGATCTGGAGCAGCTTGCGGATGACGCCATTGACATCGTGTGCGCCGCTCAGCAGGAGGACGGATATCTGGATACCTGCTACATCCTTGGCGGCAGGGACAAAACCTTCTCGAACCTGAAGGATCACCACGAGCTGTACTGCTTTGGTCATCTGGTGGAAGGCGCGGTTGCCTATTATCAGGCTACCGGAAAAGACCGGCTTTTAAAGGCCGCCGAACGATTTGCGGATTTTGTCGCTGATTCTTTTGGCCCGGAGGAAGGCAAGCGCAAGGGTTATCCGGGACACGAAATCGCGGAGATGGCTCTGGTACGGCTCTATGAAGTCACCGGCAATCAGAGCTATCTGAATCTGAGTCAGTTTTTTATCAACCAGCGTGGGACACGCCCCTATTATTTTGATAAGGAGCACCCTGAAGAGGTAAAGCCCGGACATGAAAACGAGCTGCGCTATGAATACAATCAGGCGCATCTTCCGGTGCGTGAGCAGACAGAGGCGGTCGGACATTCCGTGCGCGCTGTCTACCTGTACTCCGGTATGGCGGATATTGCGCGTCTGACGCAGGATGAGAGCCTGTACCGCGCCTGTGAACGGCTCTGGGATAATATCGTCACCAAAAAAATGTATATCACCGGCGGCATCGGGAGCACCCATCTCGGCGAGGCCTTCACCTTTGCCTATGACCTGCCAAACGATACCGCCTACGCGGAAACCTGCGCTTCCATCGGTTTGGTCTTCTTTGCCCGGCGGATGCTCGAAATCCGGCCGGACTCCAAATACGCGGATGTAATGGAACGCGCGCTCTACAACGGTATTTTAAGTGGAATGGCTCTGGATGGAAAAAGCTTTTTCTATGTTAATCCACTGGAAGTGAACCCGGAAGCCAGCAAAAGAGACGAGCGAAAATACCATGTGAAGCCAGTGCGGCAGAAGTGGTTCGGATGTGCCTGCTGTCCGCCGAACATTGCGCGCCTGCTCTCCTCCATCGCTGCCTACGCATACACGGAGACTGAGGATACGCTGTTCGTGCATCTATATATGGGGAGCCGCGTTGCAAAAAAGATCACGGCTGCATCCCTGCCCCGTTCTGCGCAGGGTGAAGTTTCATGTGAAGATCTGGGCAGCGAAGGACAGGGCAGCCGCTCCATCGACGTCACCATTGATTCTGCATTTCCCTGGGATGGAGCGGTAAAAATAAAAGTACGCGCAAAGGATACCCCGTTCCGGCTTGCGCTGCGTATACCTGACTGGGCAAAAACAGATACGTCTTCACCTGACATCTCACTTTGCAGCGGAAGCAATGCGCAGATTGAGCTGAAAGACGGCTACCTGTACATCCAAAAGGACTGGGGAGAGGAAGACACAATAGAGCTTCATTTCCCGATGGAAGTAAAGCTCATCGCCGCGAACGCAAACGTGCGTGAAGACATTGGAAAGGTCGCAGTGACCAGAGGGCCGGTCGTTTTCTGTCTGGAGGAAGCCGACAATGGCAAAGATCTGCACCTGCTTACGCTTGACCCGTCGGGCGAGCCTTCCGTATCTGATATCGAGATCTGCGGCGAACCTGCAAAAAGCATTCTCTGGCCCGGTTTCCGTCAGAAAACAAATGCGAAGCCAGGCGAGTCAGAAAAGCTGTATCATTCCTGGCAAAGAGAAGAAAAAGAAGCGGTCAGCCTGCAATTTATTCCTTATTATATGTGGGCGAATCGTTCCGCACAGGGTGGCGCTTTGGAAACGCCCCCTCGCTCTGCTCGGCGGCAGAGCGCGCCACCCATTCCAATGCGCCTCGCGCAGGGTGGCGCTGAAATGAGTGTGTGGGTGCGCATATAAGGACCTGTCACGGAATAACCTGGGCAGATTGTGCCAGTTCCTAAACGGAGTCCACCCATTCCAATGCGCTTCGCGCTGGGTGCGCTCACAATCCTCTTTTTTTAAGTATGCGGCGCTCCAGCGCGGAAAATACGCACCGGTCAATGAGTATTCCGATCAGGATAATGACAAGCATCACCGCCATTACCTGATTGATGTCCGCCATGTCCCTCCCGGCCATCAGAGTATAGCCCAGGCCAACATAGGCGGACATCACTTCGCCGGACATCAGGGCTCTCCAGGCAAACGACCACGACTGTCTCAATCCGGCGAGAAAGCCCGGAAGTGCAGCTGGAAAAATCACATTTTTATACATCTGCAGCTTTCCGGCGCCCATTGTCGCCGCTGCTCTTTTATAGATCGGCGGGATCGTCCGGATCGCATTTTCAATTGCCAGCGCCACGCTGAACGTCGAACCGATCACCACGACAAACAGGATCGCGGATTCATCCAGGCCGAACCACAAAATAGCAAAAGGAACCCAGCAGACGCTCGGAAGCGACTGAATGCCATTCATCAGAGGCTTCAGAACCCGGTTTAAAAATGGAACAGCAGAGATCAGAAGCCCCAGAACCGTTCCAATCGCCAGCGATATTGCAAAACCGGTCACCACCCGTCTCAGGCTGTAAAGAACCGCCTGCCAGAGAGTTCCTTTCAGAATCAGCTTTTCAAGGCTTTCCGCCACACCGGCCGGAGATGGCATCGCATAGGGCTTCCACCACTCCAGCACGCCGGTTCCGAGTGTATACACGATCTGCCACAGGAGAATCAGCAGCACATAGAAGCAGATCCCCGACAGGATTCTCTTCAGCTTATACAAAACGCTTCCCTGCCCGGAATGAGGAGATGTTTCCAGCTTCTCCGGTGTGCCGCTCCTCGCATTCGTCACACCCGCTTTATCTGTCGTATTCATCCTTCGCAAACTTCTCCACCTCTTTCTCTACACAGGCCAGGATTCTGTGCCGCACCGCCAGAAATTCCGGTGAATCAATCTCCCTCGGTCTGGGCAGCTCTACCTTAAAAATGTCCTTAACACATCCGGGGTTGTCTGAGAGAATCACAATCCGATCCGCCAGAAAACTGCTTCCTCCACGCTATGCGTCACAAACACGATCGTTTTTTTCGTTTCCTCCCAGATCCGCTCCAGATCCGCGCGAAGCTTATTTGTCGTCTGCTTGTCAAGCGCAGAAAAAGGCTCGTCCATCAGAAGCACCGGACTGTTCAGGCAGAGCGCCCGCGCAAGAGCCGTCCTCTGCTTCATTCCGCCGGATATCTCATGGATCCGATAATCCCGGAATTCCCACAGCCGCACCATCCTGAGATAATACTCCGCGCGCCGATCCTGCTCCTCCTTCGCCACTTTTGAAAGCTTCATTCCAAATTTTACATTATCTATCACATTCAGCCATGGGTAAAGCGCATGCTCCTGAAACATCATCGCCCGATCCGCGCCAGGCCCGGTAATCTGCTCACCGTTCATCCAGAGCTCCCCGGATGTCGGCCTGTCAAGCCCCGCAATAATATTCAGAAGCGTTGATTTTCCGCAGCCCGATGGTCCTACAAGGCAGACAAACTCGCCATCCCCCACCGTCAGCGAAATATCCTTCAGAGTCTCCCGCGCCGATCCCTCAAACGAACGGCTGATATTTTTAAGCTCTAACGACATCTTATCCTCACTTTCCCCTAAGCGAAAACGACCAGCATCATTTCTCCCTGCCGGTGTTGCGCCAGAAGCTCTGGTTCACGCGCTGCCTGCAGGCAGCTTATCCGGCATCCTGCAGGCTCTCCAGTACCGATAAGTCCATCAGGGACTCATACGGCATCTCATCGATAAATTCCTCGTCAAAAGCGGTCTGCGCAAAGCTCCACAGAGCGTCCTCATTTAACTCTGTCGTGATCGTCGTCCTTGAAAACGCGCTCAGAATCACTTCCTTTTCATAGGATGTGCCGGTGACCGCTTCAATCTCCTCGATCATAGCCTCCGCCGCACTCTCCAGATTCGCGTTGACCGAATCCGTTGTGTCAATATGCACCTGCAAAAAATTCTCCACCACTTCAGGGTACTCCTCCATAAAGTCCCTGCGCACGACAACCACCGCGACCGGGTAATTCCCGGACAGATAAATGTCCTGATAATCCAGAAGCAGCTCGATATTATCCGACGCGGTCAGGAGCGTTCCCCACGGCTCCGGAACAAGAGCCGCATCAATACTTCCCTGGTCAAACATATTCTGCAGATTGGAATTGTCCACCGCGACCACCTCCACTGTACCTCCCTCCGAGACAGGAGAAAGGTCATTTTCGGATAGCAGATTCAGCAGACACAGATGCTGTGTATTTCCGACCTGGGGTATGGCGACCGTCCTGCCGTCCAGATCCGCCGCAGAGGCAATCCCGGAATCCGCGCTCACCACAAGAACCGCTCCCGCATCCGCCGCATTTGCTATCACAGTGACGTCTCCCTCCGACTTTACATTTCCGTTGATCGCCGGTACAGGGCCAATATACCCGATGTCAATCTCCTCCGCGAAAAGCGCCTCCACCTCTGAAGATCCCGCGGTAAAGGAAGTCCAGGACACCTCATACCCATCCCCCAGCGCATCCTCCAGGGAACCTTCATTTTTCATTACCAGCGCCTGCGCGTGGGTAATATTGGGAAAATACGCCATCCGCACCTCCACTGCCTCCGTGCCGGAGCCTCCGTCCGTATCGGAATCCGATGTCGCCCCCTGTGAGCCGCATCCGGTAAGCGTCAAAAGCGCCAGCATGATGATACAAAAAACTGCGGCAGAGGATTTTCCAATCCTTTCCCGGCTCCCTGCGCCGATCGGCTTATGTGACGTCTCATCGCCTGTATTCTGATAAACTCCCATCTATCCTGCGCCTCCTGTCTTTTCATTTCGTTGCTGTTCTGAACTGTTACTGAATATTTCTGAAAAGATAACACAAAACCGTCCGTCTATCAACTACTATTCTTCCCTCAAATATGAATCTGCATCCATTTTCCGCCCCGGAACCGGATAGAACTGAGCGTCAGGCGGCAAAACTGATCCGCCACGATCCCCATCCAGATTCCGTAAATCCCCCATCCGCAGAAATAGCAGCACACATATGAGGCAATCGTCCGAACAAAGGTCGCGCTGACGCAGGAGCATATCATCGTGTATACAACATCTCCGGCGCCGCGCAGACATCCGGTAAAAATCACCTGGCAGATCTGGAACAGGACGATTACGATAATAATTCTGGAAATTCCCGCACCGATTTCGATAATAGATTCTTCCTGAAAAAACAGCCCAAACAGCGCTTTTCCAAAAAAGAAATAAAAAACCGCCATAAATATCGCCATAATCAGCGTGTCAATCATACCCGCCAGTGAAATAAAAAAAGACTCGAACACAGCCGGCCACGCGGTTTTCAGCACGCGCTGCATCTGGCCCGGCTCAGTAAAATCTTTCTCATTCATACTATATAAAAACTCCCTTTCTGCCTTCCTGTACAACATCCCTGTACATCGGTTTCGTTCAATCCTGCGTTCTCCCGTCAGAGCGCTCCCAGAAGGCCGCCGTTTTTTCTCCCACTGTCCGCAGGGTACACAGTCCGGGGGTTCCCCATTCTACAGGGAACATACTGCGATAACGCGCCATAGCGAAACGTTCATCCAGCAGCAGGATAACGCCTTTGTCGGCTTCTGTGCGAATCACACGCCCCGCCGACTGGAGCACGCGGCTCATACCGGGACAGAGATAAGCATAGAAAAAGCCGTCCTCCCCCCGTTTGTCGTAAAAATCTCTGAGGATTTCACGCTCGTTGCAGATCTGGGGCAATCCCACGCCTGCCACAATCGCGCCGATCAGCCGGTCCTCCCGCAGATCAATCCCTTCCCCGAAAATTCCTCCCATTACGCAGAATCCGGCAAGTCCCTGCGCGTGCGGCCGCTCAAACCTCGCCAGAAACGCCTCGCGCTCTTCCTCATCCATCTGAGGCATCTGGCGAACCAGCTCCACCGCCTCATCCTGCTCCTCGCAAAGCCAGACAAACTGATCCGCCACCTCCTCCATCATCTGATAGGAAGAAAAAAACACCATATAATTCCCCTGCCTGGCCTGCATGATCCGCAGTACATATTCCGCTATTTTGCGGTATTCCCTCGGATTGCGGTTCCTGTATCGGCTGCTCGTATCTGTCCCGATCAGCACAAGTCGGTTCGCCGGGTCAAAGACCGGCTGCGCGTAAATCGCATAGTCATCCTTCTGGGTGCTAAGCATGCTTTTATAATACCCGATCGGCAGGAACGTCGCGGAAAAGAAAATGGTACTCCTTCCCCGTTCCAGGCACTCCCGCAGATTTTCGGAGATATCCACACAATACAGACGCAGCAGAAAACGCCGATCCGCGCAAAGCTCGGTATAAATGACATAATTGTCGTCCAGGCGATCGCAGGTGTCCAGAAATCGTCGCACCTGAAAATATAATTCCAGAAGCTTTTCCTCCGTTTTTCCTGTTGCATCGTGGGAAGACGCTTCCATTTGTTTCACATTCCCGGAATCCTCCAGAAACTCCTCGATCAAACCGCAGAGATTCATCAATGTGACCGGAAAGGTACCGAGTCCTCCCGCCTCTGTGCCGGCCTTCAGTATTCTCACCTGCGAAGAAGCCATGCCAGACGCGGTTTTTTCATTCGGCATGAATGCCCCGCCGGATACCAGGCTCTCCGCCAGTCCGCGCTTTTGCTCTGAAAACCAGGTATTGCAGCGTCCCAATGCCCTTGAAAGCTTTCTGCTGCAGGGCTGTATCTCTTTTTTCAGAGCAAGAAAATCTTCCTTATACAGAGACGCAGAAAACATTTCCCGGCCGCGTTCAACCAGATTGTGCGCCTCATCGATCAGAAACAGATTGCTTCCCTTTACGCCTTCTCCAAAAAACCGTTTCAGACGGGCGCGAGGGTCAAAAATATAGTTATAATCACAGATCACGCAGTCCGTCCAGAGCGCCGTATCAAGCTCCATCTCAAATGGGCAGACCCGCCATTTTCTGGCCTGCTCCTCCAGTGTCTGGCGATCCAGAGCCTCTTTCTCGGAAAGCAATTCATAAACCGCGTCGTTTACCCGGTCAAAATGTCCTTTTGCGTAAGGACAGGCATCCGGATTACATTCCGTTTCCTCCAGAAAGCAGATCTTATCCTTCGCGGTCAGCGTCACCGTTTTCATATGAAGCCCGTTTTTCCGCAGGATCGCAAAGGCCTCCTCCGCCACAGTCCGCGTTATCGTCTTTGCTGTCGCGTAAAAAATGCGCTCCGCCAGCCCCTCACCAACCGCCTTCACCGCGGGATAGATCGTTGAAAGAGTTTTCCCGGTTCCTGTCGGCGCCTGGATAAACAGTCTTTTCCTGCGCGCGATCGTCCGATAGACAGAAGCCGCTACCTCCTTCTGACCGGGCCGCCAGGGATATGGAAACGCAAGAGCCTGTATGGAGGTCTGACAAACCTTCTGCCAGTCAATCTGAAGCCTCGCCCATTTCCGGTATTGCCCGACCAGATCCATAAACCATGCTTCCAGCTCCTCCATAGAGTAGATCTGGCGAAAGCGGCGCAGATTTTCCACATGACCGGTCTTCGCAGCGTGAGTCTCCGCGGGCAGCCCTTCCTGCCGCCTGCCGCCGTGCGAGATCGCTTCCAGCGCTAAATTGCAATAGGTCATCTGCACGCCAACAAAAGAAAGCCCCTGCCTGCTGCCATACATATACGCATAGCATTTTGCCTGGGCAAGATGTACCGTGACCGGAGCGTCGAGAGACAGCACATCCCGGTAAATTCCCTTGATCTCGTCGATATATGTGATTTCGTCAGGCCCCCCATCTGTAAAAATACCGTCCGCACGGCCTTCCACAGTCAGTACAAGAGGAGGTTCCTTCGCGCAGCGTTCCTTCTCCGGCGAGCCCTCCTGTCGGCCGGCGTCGCAGGCGGAGGCTTCCATAATTGGTTCCGGGTCGTTCTCCAACGACACGTCAATGGATAGCGGTACTTCCGCCCGATAGCCGTCTCCCATCCCGCTCTGTATTCTTCGATGAATGCGGCTGCCCTCCTGCATCGCCTCTTTTTCTCCGAATGTGCCTTTTCGATTGTCTATGTCCCCTGAACGCAGAATAAATTCCACAAGATTCCGGACAGAAATCCGGACATTCACTACTTCATCCATATTGGTTTATGCACATGCAAACTGATTGAGTACCCGCTCAAGCTCCGCGTCTTCCTCGCTATAGCTTACCGTCAGCTCCTGCGTAAGATCCAGGCTCATGACTCCCATGATCGATTTCGCGTCAATCATCCGCCCGTCAAAGGTAATATTTACTGGAAAGATACATTTATCAGCAGCTTTTACAAATATTCTGACATCGTCCACCGTGTTCATTTTAATTCTTCTTTTTGACATAACCGCTTCCCCCTACATCTGCCTTCAGCCAAAACATACGCATAATACTTCCACTCGCGCCTGTGTACATAAAAACCGTGGCAAAGCCGATCCCCCTGATCTGCTCTGTCACGGCTCTGATTACTGTGACGGTCAAAGCCCCTCGCTCAGTTTCTACGCGCAAAACGGAGCTGCTGTCAGTTTAAGAAATCCTTGAGTCTCTTGCTTCTGGACGGATGGCGCAGCTTGCGAAGCGCCTTCGCCTCTATCTGACGAATCCGCTCACGCGTGACATTGAATTCCTTACCGACCTCCTCAAGCGTCCTCGCGCGCCCGTCCTCCAGCCCGAAACGCAGCTTGACTACCTGACGTTCACGCTCAGTCAGAGACTCCAGCGCAGTTGACAGCTCCTCGCGCAGCATGGAAAATGCAGCGGAGTCCGCCGGCGAGAGCGCCGTATCATCCTCGATAAAGTCTCCGAGATGAGAATCATCCTCTTCCCCGATCGGAGTATCCAGCGATACCGGATCTCTGGATATTTTCAACACCTCCCGCACGCGGCTCACGGGTACGCCCAGACGGTCAGCCACCTCCTCCGGAGTCGGTTCACGCCCCAGCTCCTGCAGAAGCGTCCGCGTCATCCGCAGCGTCTTGTTGATCGTCTCAACCATATGTACCGGGACGCGGATCGTACGCCCCGTGTCCGCGATCCCCCGCGTGATTGCCTGGCGAATCCACCAGGTCGCGTAGGTACTGAACTTATACCCTTTGGTATAATCAAATTTATCCACGGCCTTCATCAGACCCATGTTGCCCTCCTGGATCAGATCCAGAAATGGCATACCTCTGCCTACATACTTTTTGGCAATGCTCACCACAAGACGGAGATTCGCTTCGGTCAGTTTTTTCTTGGCTTCATCATCGCCCTGCTCTACTCTTTTGGCCAGCTCAATCTCTTCTTCCCCGGAAAGAAGGGGGACATTGCCAATTTCCTTCAGATACATACGGACAGGATCCTCTGTACTGACGCCTTCGAGCACATCCACGTCATTGATCAGCTCAATCTCCTCGTGATCGGACATGAGAATATCATCCTCAGGCTCAAGAAGCAGATCATCCGCGTTTTCATCGGGAGCACCATCGGGCATTTTGCCCTG
The DNA here is from genome assembly GCA_021199395.1 of Lachnospiraceae bacterium. Taxonomy (GTDB): domain Bacteria; phylum Bacillota; class Clostridia; order Lachnospirales; family Lachnospiraceae; genus Choladousia. The sequence goes on from JAJQIE010000294.1 coordinate 14,642, forward strand.
TACAACATCCACATGACTTTTCTCAAGGTATTCGAGAATCATGTCCATCTTGTCCTCTGTAAGCTCCATACCCGAAAATGCATTCATGATCTCATCATACATGAGGGTATTCTTCTTCGTCTGTGCCAGTGTCTTCAGACTTTCAAGCGTTTTCAGAAACTGTTCCTGTGTTTCATTCATAAACAATCTCTCCTCACTTTCCGCCTTTTACAATACCATTTTTGTCAATCCGTGTCAACGCAAAGCGAAAAAATGTTAATCCTGTCCGCCCCTCAGACGAATCACCGGACCGCCTGTATGTTCAATATATTCCCTCGTGATCCGAACACTTCCAATACTGTCATCCTTTGGAATTTCATACATGATATCCAGCATAAATTCCTCTATAATGGCACGGAGCGCACGCGCGCCGGTCTTTCTTTTCAGCGCCTTTTCCGCAATCGCATCAAGCGCCCCGTCATCCAGAGTCAGTTCTACCTCATCCAGAGCCAGAAGCTTCTGGTACTGGCGGATGATCGCGTTGCGCGGCTCCTTCAGAATACGCACCAGCATTTCTTTTGTCAGAGACTGCAGTGGACAGATGATGGGAAGACGTCCAAGAAATTCCGGAATCATACCGAACGTGCGCAGATCCTCTACCTCTACCCTTGTGAGCAGATCCGGGTCGTCGTCATATTTGTCCTTTAAATCCGAAAAGAACCCAATAGACGCCTGTTTATTCAATCTTTCCTTAATAATATCCTCAAGCCCCGGAAACGCGCCGCCGCAGATAAACAGGATATTACTCGTATCCACAGTCGCCATCGGAACCATCGCGTTCTTGCTCGCGGCGCCCACAGGCACTTCTACCTCGCTGCCCTCCAGAAGCTTCAGCATCCCCTGCTGTACCGCCTCGCCGCTGACGTCGCGCTGATTCGCGTTCTTTTTACGCGCGATTTTATCAATCTCATCAATAAAGACAATCCCCTGCTCCGCACGCGCAACATCGTTGTCCGCCGCCGCCAGCAGGCGGGAAATCACACTTTCAATATCGTCACCGATATAGCCCGCTTCCGTCAGGGAGGTCGCGTCCGCGATTGCAAGCGGTACATCGAGCAGACGCGCGAGCGTCTTTACCAGATACGTCTTGCCACAGCCGGTCGGGCCTAACAGAAGCATATTGGATTTTTCGATTTCCACATCATCATACAGAATGGAGGAACGCTCCGGAGCCTCTGCTTTGGTCAGGACATTGTCCTCCCCGACGCTCTCCCCCTTATCCTTTTCTCCATGACTGAGGGAGGCGATCCTCTTATAATGGTTGTATACAGCCACAGAAATTACTTTTTTCGCGTGCTCCTGTCCTACCACATACTCATCCAGGCTGGCTTTGATCCTGTGCGGAGCCGGAATGTGGTCAATATCAATCTCCTTCCGGGGCTGCTTTTCCTTAGGCTTTTTCTTTATCTGCTGCTGCTGGCGCGGCAGACCAAAATTCCCGAAAATATCACCCAGATTGATCATGCTGATCGTTGGAATCCGAAAATTCTTATGCTCCCCGCTGTCTTCGGATTTCCCGTTCTCATCCATCTGCCCGGACGGAGCATCGGCTTCGACGACCTCTCCGTCCTCATGCAAGGTCTCATCAGCGGGGACTTTCCCGTCGGAGCCTGCGCTGCCGGAGACTTTTCCGTCTTCTTTTCCAGGCAGATCCGCCGCGCTGCCCCTGCCATTTTTCTCTGCTTCGTTTCCGGACATATTCGTCGGCATCGTTTTTGTGAGCTGCTCGACCATCCTTCGCGCATCCTCATTTGACACCCCGGCTGACTGCATCATATCAAACGCTTTCTGCATACAGTCCGGACACACACGGATGCCGCCAGGTATTTCTATCATTTTGCCCGCAACGCTTTCGGAACGTCCGCAAAGCATACAATATTTTTCATATTCGTTTGTATCATCCTGTCTGTTCCTGCTCATTTTTCTCCTCGTCCCGTTATTATGATAGTATAACTTATCGGAAGGAAACCGCTGCATGGGGATTTAGTTTGCAGACTCTCAGTTTGAAGGCCACATACCCCTAAATGGCGGGGTATTGTTCCCGGAATAAGCGCCCCCGTCATCTTCCGGCTGTTCAGAAAATGTGACCTTTACCGTCTGAGAAGCATAATTCCCCATATCTGCTCTTAAAATATCAATCGTCACCGTCTCGCCCGCCCGGTAATATTCCAGCAGCTCCTCAAAGCCCTCTGAAGAAGTAACGTTCACATTATCCATAGCGCTGATAATGTCGCCGCGCTGCAAGCCCGCGTCCTCTGCCGGCGACTCACTCACAACATAAGAGATATATACGCCATTCGGAATATCGTACAGGCTTCTGGCCTCCTCAGAAATATCCTGCGTGTACACGCCCAGATAGCCCCGTTCCTCCTCTTCCACCCTTATCCTGGTCTCCCGATCCATCAATTCTGACAGTATCGGACGAGCATCATCAATCGGAATCGCGTATCCCATCCCCTCCACGCCGGAGGATGAGACCTTCGCGGAATTAATACCGATCACTTCGCCATCCATGTTAAGCAGTGCGCCGCCGCTGTTACCTGAATTAATCGCGGCGTCCGTCTGAATGTAATCATGAATCGCGCCCTCCACTTCCACGCTCCGGTTCAGGGCGCTGATAATTCCCAGCGTGACGCTCTGTCCATAGCCGAGCGCGTTTCCAATCGCGATCGCAGGTTCGCCGACGACCAGATCGCCGGATGAGCCAAGCTGCGCAATTACGATCTGCCCCTGTATCTCTTCCGGAATGCTCTCCACATTTACAGAAATCACCGCGAGATCATTTTCTTCATCCGTACCTTTTACTACGGCCTCTGCGATTGCGTCCTCTTCATCCTCCGCCTCAACAGAAAAGCAGACAGTCAGGGTGGAAGGATTTTCAACCACATGATAATTGGTCGCAATCAGAAGCTCTGTGTCACTCTGCCCAATAATAATCCCGGAACCGCTGCTTTCGCTCTCGATCTCCATCGTCCCGCGAAACATATAGGTGACTTCCTGCACAGATTTATTGGTAATCGAGACAACCGACGGCATAGCATCCTTTACGATCTCCGTGATATCCGGCAGTCTCCCCGCCGACATGCCATCCGTCTGTGAGTCACTCGCTTCCGCGTCCGAATCAGTATCTGAACGCGCATCCACGGTCAAATTCGCGCTATTTCCCATCTCTGCTTCCGTCTCCGGGACAGCCGCCGTCCCCTCATCTCTGATACGCCCCAGCAAGCCATAGCCAAAAGACACTCCGCCCGCAATCACTGCCAGTGTCACAAGGAGAATCAATATTAAAAACCGTGTATTACCGCCATTTTTCTGATATCTGTCGTCCTTCACGAAAATTTCCTCCGAATCAGAGTCTGATTTTCAGTATATCAGAGAAATGTGTCGAATGTGTGTAAAACAGTAAGGATTCGCCGCGGAATCATACGCCCGGATCTCAGGCCTGCCAGTAGCTCTTATTCATGGAACACGCGCTCACCACCTGCTTTGGCAGTCTTCGATACTCCCTTCCAAGCCTGTAGCCGAGATATTTACATCCGCTCTGCCAGATCAATGGAAGGATCTGCCACGGTTTCCTCTGCCGGAGCAGATATGCCGCAGTCTTTTTCACCAGGGCAATTCCCTCGCTCTCTGAACGAATCCCGGAAAACAGATCCGGATGCTCCGCCTGCGATACGCCCAGGTCAAAATTTCTGTGAAGCTGCTGAAGGCCGCTGTAATTATGAGAATGGATCACCTCCGCGTCCGCACAGTATGCCACTGCCTTCCCGGCCTGTATCAGCCGACCCGCGAAAATCATATCTTCGTTAAATATGGTATGTCGTTCAAAGCCTCCAAGCTCCTCATACGCGCTCCTGCGGTACATCGCGCAGACATTCGAGCAAAAATACGTTTTTATCCCAAGCTCAGGCAGATCCGCGGCGGTCTTAATCCTGCTCTGCGCAGGGTAATTAAACCCCCGCGCATACCGCTCCGACAGGCTGCAGTCCCTTCGCGGAAGCTGCCGCGCGTAAGAAGCGCAAACCTGCGGATCCTCAAACGGCCGCAGCAGGCTTTCTATCAAATGGCTGTTTTCCGGCATCACGTCCTGCGTCATAAATAAAATCATCTCGCCATGCAGCATTTCCGCCGCCATGTGACGCGTACCGCCATGGTCAAACTCCATCTTCCTGATATGCTTTAATTGAATCACAGGTCTTCTGTCCGCATCGCGGACGGAAGACAAAGCCCCCGCCTTCCGCGCAGCGGAATCTGCATGGCGGGGGTTTCCCGCAGGTTTTCTGTCTGCGGTACAGACAGAAGACAAGTTATCAAGCAAATGCGGATCGAACAGCTCCTTTTCCGTATTTATCAGAAGGATACGCTCCGGCTTCACCGTCTGCTCCCGCAGCTTCTTTAGCAGCTCCCTGAGCCGTTCATCCGGTTTCCAGGTCGGTATCACTACAT
>JAJQIE010000196.1 GCA_021199395.1 Lachnospiraceae bacterium
GATCGGAAGGAGGGCGAAAACGTTATCCGGGACGCTGATAGCGTGCGGGGTCGGCTCGCTTATCTCTTTTCAGAGTTTTATCAATATCGCGGTGGCGACCGGGCTGCTGCCAAACACCGGACTGACGCTTCCATTTGTCAGCTATGGCCTGACCTCTCTGGTAAGCTTCTGTATTGGGATTGGCTTTGTACTGAATGTAGGGCTGCAGACCAGAAAGTATCAATGATCCGGTAGCATCCGTCCACCGTATCATACTCTTTTGGCATTTAAACCATATTAGCAGAAAAGGGGGTTCATCAGTTATGAATGTAGCATTTATCGCGCACGACTCGAAAAAAAAGTTAATGCAGAACCTGTGCATTGCCTATCGCAGCATTCTTGTTAAAAACCAGCTTTACGCGACCGGTACGACCGGACGGCTGATTGAGGAAGCGACCGGTCTGAATGTGCACAAGCTTCTTGCTGGACACATTGGCGGGGAAGAACAGCTTGGGGCGATGATTGAGCAGGGACAGATTGATTTAATGATTTTCTTTCGGGATCCGTTCTGCCCAAGGCCAAACGAACCGGATATCAATAAGGTCATCCGCCTTTGCGACGTCCACAACGTCCCGTTGGCTACCAATATTGCTTCAGCGGAAATGCTTTTGAAATCACTCGAAAAAGGAGATCTGGAGTGGCGTGAAATGTACAGATAATGAAGCCCGCGAACGTCTCGGTTATACGGAACGCGAATGGGCAAGAATACTGGAACAGGAAAAGAGAGAAAAAAAACGGAACAGAAGGCTTGCAGCTATTCTTGCGTTTTTTCTGGCGCTTGTTGCCTGTATGGGATTTCTTGTTTATTATCTGGTATTCCGGTCGCATGATTATACATTGTCCTTTGCATACGACAGTACAGACACGGTGCTGGGTATCGGCACCATACTGGATGGATTTGAAGCAGAAGACGGGTTTGCGTCGGATTTATGTGTTATTACCGGAGACGAAAATACTTCGGCGCTTTCCCTGGAATCCTACTCGGCAGCCTTATTTGACCTGAACGATCAGGAAACCTTATACGCTAAGGACGTATTCACAGAGCGTTCCCCGGCCAGTATTACCAAAATCATGACCGCCCTGGTCACACTGAAATACGGCAATCTGGATGACCAGATCACAATCACCGATGCAGCGCTCGATATAGAAGAAGGATCTTCTGTCTGCGACCTCAAGGTGGGAGACGTTCTTTCTCTGAGACAGCTGTTATACGGTATGATGATCGCTTCGGGAAATGATGCGGCAATGGTGATCGCTGAATATATTGGCGGCTCAGTAGATGGATTTGTAGAGCTTATGAATGAGGAGGCAAAAGCGCTGGGCGCGACCAGTACCCATTTTGCGAACCCTCACGGACTGACCGATTCGGAACACTATACGAGCGTTTATGACATCTATCTGATTTTTAATGCGGCCATGCAATATGACACCTTTCTGGATATTATTAACCGTGAAAAATTTTACGCGGAATACACAGACGCCGACGGGGAAGCTGTGGCTGTCACCTGGGATTCTACCAACCAGTATTTTACGGGGGAAGCCGCCGCGCCGGACGGAGTCATCGTCTATGGCGGCAAAACCGGAACTACCAGCGACGCTGGTGCATGTCTGGCTCTTCTGGCTAAGGATCTGTACGGAAATCCTTATCTGGCCGTTATCCTGCACGCGGAAGATAAGGAAATTCTTTATTCTGAAATGAACGGGTTGCTGTCGCTGATCAATGGATAAAACAGCGAACAGGTTATATACCGTTGGATGAAAAAAGGGTGTTGTAATTTTTATGTAAATAGTCTATAATCAGTGCATGAATTTATATCCGCTACTAAAGGAGGAGAGGCCCATGATACAGTTAATTTTAGGTGACAAGGGGAAAGGCAAAACAAAGGTATTACTTGACAAAGTAAATACCGAGATTAAGACAGCGCACGGCAGTATCGTGTATCTTGACAAAAGCGCAAAGCATATGTACGAGCTTAACAATAAGGTTCGTCTTATTGACATTTCCGGTTTTGATTTGAAATCCAGTGAAGAGTTTATTGGTTTTATTTATGGCGTTCTGTCACAGGATCACGATCTGGAACAGATGTATCTTGACAGTTTCCTTACTATCGCCAGGACAGAAGATTCCGGTGCGGCGAATGCAGTTCTTGAGAAGCTCTGTGAGATTGGCAATAAATTTGACGTATCATTCGTTATCAGTATTTCTCTGCAGGCTGCTGACATTGAACCTAAATTCAGAGAGTATGTTATTGCGGAATTATGATTGCATAAAGATCGAGTAGAAAGATTTTCTCCCTACTCGCTGCGCGGGGTGCGGACAGCACAGCTGTCATATTCTTTACGTACCCCTGTGCATAAAATGCGCCCGGCAGTGGTCATGCCGGGCGTCAGATGTTTTATTCCTCCCGGCCCATCGACGAGATTCGGCCAAAGAAGCTTAGCAGATACAGACCAGCCAGGCCAACAAGGGCATATATAATTCTTGAAATCCAGGTCATATCACCGAATATCAGATTTACCAGATCCAGTTTAAAGAATCCGATCAGTCCCCAATTTACTGCACCGATGATGACCAGAGTGAGTGCTGTATAGTCCAGACCCTTACTCATAATGTTTCTCTCCTTTCGGCTTTTTCAGACTGATGACAAATGATACCTGTCATCATCCTGGTCATACATAGCATAACCAATCCTTCTTTTTTTATTCAAAACAACTTGTAACTGTAATCGGAACATGCTAAAATGAAAGCCGCGCGTAAAGGTTGCGCTTCGCGCAAGGAGCGGCCTTCGTCCATACTCGCTGCGCGGGTACGGACATATGATAGAATGATTTGCATGGTTTTGGGATGCTACAGGAGGCTTTCTTGAATACTCACAGACATGGAAATAAGATAACAAAATACAGACGTTATTCGTTTTTTAATATTGGCACCCTCCTGTTTGGGCTTGTTTTCATCTATATGATTATTATGGTAGTCATGTACGCGACGCAGACACATATTACTTCTTATGAAGTAACCAAGGGCTCTCTGACCGGAAATTACCGTTACGAAGCTCTGGCGCTGCGGGAAGAGACGGTCGTGACTGCGACGCATTCTGGCAGTGTACGGTATTTTGAACGTGAAGGTGCCAAAACATCCGCTGGCAGTACGGTATGTGCGATAGATGAATCCGGCAGTACCGTTATTTCTTCCGTCAGCAATTTTTCCATGACGTCTGAGGATGAGGAACGTCTTCAGGAGATGATATCCAGCTTTACAATAAATTTTTCATCCGATAACTTTCAGAAGACTTATGATCTGAAATCCAGTGTGGAGGGGCTCATTTCAGAAGTGATAGAAGAGAATTCCGCCAGTTCTTCAACTGCGCGGAATGCCTGCTATGCGCCTTCATCTGGTTTTGTCCTGTACAAGATTGACGGTTTCGAGGATACAACCGAAGCTGAACTGACGTCGTCAATGTTTTCACAGAGCAATTATTCTGTCACCAATCTTCGCAGCCAGGAAACGGTATCTGCCGGAGATAATCTGTTTAAGCTTGTAACCAGTGAGGAATGGGCGCTGTATTTTCCGATTGACAGCAGCTCCGCCACAGAGCTGGCGGATTCTTCTACTATAAAGTTCCGTTTTCTGAAAGACAACGTCACATTCACCTCGTCTTTTTCTATTATCACAAATGACGGCGAGTCTTTCGGCAAAATAACACTCGATAATTCTCTCGTCCGCTATGTAACGGACCGCTATCTGGAAATTGAACTGGTGATGAATAAAAAGACGGGACTGAAGGTTCCGATTTCCGCGATATCATCCCGGTCCTTTTATAAGATACCGGAGGAATACGCGACCGTAAATGAGAGTACGGAGGATGAGATCACATTAAAGGTCGAAAGCTTTGCTGAAAACGGTTCCTCCAATATAAAATACCTGACCGCTACTGTCTACAGTCACTCGGATGGATATTATCTTATTGATAAAGAGCTGCTGGCCGAGGACGATTATCTGCTGTCTGAGAGCTCATCCTCACGCAAGCGGATTTCTGAAGACGATGTTGAGACATTATACGGCGTTTACAATATCAATAAGGGCTATGCGGTTTTCCGGGAGATTACGATTATTGACCAGAATGAGGAATACTGTATTGTCGAGAGCAATAACACTTATGGCCTGGCTGCCTACGACTATATTGCGCTGGATGCCTCCATGGTTACGGATGACCAGATCGTATACTGATTTTGATTTTCTGTGAAAAGCTGGACATGAAACGGTTCTGCGTTTTACTGGCACGCAGAACCGCTCGAAACAAAGTGTAAATGCCGCTGGTACACAGCAGCGACGCATATGATATCATATTTTTACATGATAAGGAGAAGTGAAATGCTGAAGGATAATTTACAGATTGTCGAAGAACGTATCCAAATGGCCTGTGATCGTTCAGGAAGAGGCCGGAATGAGGTTCGGCTGATTGCAGTCAGTAAAACAAAACCTGCCGAAATGATCGAGGAGATTTATCAGGAAGGCATCCGTGATTTTGGGGAAAATCATCCACAGGAGATCAGAGAAAAATATCCAATACTTCCGTCGGATATTCAATGGCATATGATCGGACACCTGCAGACAAATAAAATCAAATACATTATCGAACGGGCCTGTATGATTCATTCGGTAGATTCTTTTCATCTGGCTGAAGCGATCAGCAATGCGGCTGTAAAGTGCGGGCGCGTCATGCCGGTTCTGGTGGAAGTGAATATGGCAAAAGAGGAATCAAAATATGGTATTATGCCTGAAGATGCTGCGGATTTTGTCAGCAGGATTTCTCTGCTCCCTGGTATTGTGGTGAACGGGCTCATGACCATAGCGCCTTATACCGAAAATGCGGAGGACAATCGGCAGTATTTTCACAGCATGAAAAAATTATTTGTTGACATCAGGGCAAAAAACATTGATAATGTAAATATGCGCGATCTCAGCATGGGTATGACAC
>JAJQIE010000096.1 GCA_021199395.1 Lachnospiraceae bacterium
ACCATGTACCGCTGCCGACCTATGAGAAAATTTCTGCCGCGCTGCTCGCGCAGGGGTTCTGATGATTGTCTGACATGGAAATGAGGAGAAGCTGTTATGAAATGGAGAAATGGCGGCGTAACTGCCGCGAAAGGATTTTGTGCGACCGGTATTGAGGCGGGCATTAAGAAAAACGGTAAGGATATGGCGATGATTTACAGTGAGGCCGGATGCCGCGCGGCGGGAACCTTTACGACGAATCTGGTAAAGGCTGCTCCCGTAAAATGGGATCAGGATATCGTCTATGGGAAAAACATCGTGCATGCGGTGGTGGTGAACAGTGGCGTGGCAAATGCCTGTACGGGCGAGGAGGGGCTTGGCTATTGCCGCGCTACAGCGGCGAAGGCGGCGGAGATATTTGGCATCGGGGAGGATCAGGTGCTGGTTGCATCGACCGGCGTGATCGGACAGCAGATACCGATTGATAAAATTCAGGCTGGAATTGAGCAAATGAAGCCGCTTTTGTCGCCGGAGGAGGCTGGCGGCACGCTGGCGGCGGAAGCAATCATGACTACGGATACCGTGAAAAAAGAGACGGCGGTGGAGCTGGAGCTTGGCGGTAAAACTGTGACCATCGGCGGCATGTGCAAGGGCTCCGGCATGATTCATCCAAATATGTGTACCATGCTCAGCTTTGTGACGACAGACGCGAACATTTCACAGGAGATGCTGCAAAAAGCGCTCAGCGCCAGCGTTCCCGATACCTACAATATGGTTTCTGTGGACGGCGATACTTCCACAAACGATACCTGCCTGCTTCTGGCAAACGGCCTGGCGGAGAATCCGGAAATCACGGAGGAGGGCGGGGATTATGAGGCGTTTCTCGCGGCTCTGAATGAGGTCAACACATATCTGGCCAGGGAGATGGCCGCTGACGGCGAGGGCGCGACAGTGCTGTTTGAGGTAAAGGTCGTCGGCGCTGAAAGTAAAGAGCAGGCAGTGACATTATGCAAGTCCGTTGTGACTTCAAATCTGACAAAGGCCGCGATTTTCGGGTGCGACGCGAACTGGGGGCGGATCCTCTGCGCCATGGGGTATTCGGGCGCTTCGTTTGACCCGGAAAAGGTTGATCTTTACTTTGAAAGCGCGGAGGGGAAAATTAAAATCATCGAAAACGGCGTATCGACCGGCTACAGTGAGGAGGAGGCAACGAATATACTCTCTGCGCCTGCCGTGACCGCGATCGCGGATGTGAAAATGGGAACTGCCACCGCGACTGCGTGGGGCTGTGACCTTACTTATGACTATGTGAAAATAAATGCGGACTACAGAAGCTGAAAGGAGCATGAAATCCGATGGAATCAACAGAAATGGAGCTCTGGCTCCAGAAAGCCAACGTTCTGATTGAAGCGCTTCCGTACATCCAGCGCTTTCACGGGAAAACGATCGTAGTAAAATATGGCGGGAGCGCGATGGTAGACCACGAGCTGAAAAAAAGCGTGATCCGCGATGTGGCGCTGCTAAAGCTGGTCGGCTTCCGGCCGATTATCGTACACGGAGGCGGCAAGGAGATCACAAAATGGATCAACCGGGTCGGCCTGGAGACAAGCTTTGTCAATGGATTGCGCGTCACAGACAAGGAGACGATGGAAGTCGTGGAGATGGTACTGAACCGTATCAACAAAGGGCTGGTGTCCATGATGGAAAAAACCGGCCTGAAAGCGGTCGGCATCAGCGGCAAGGACGGATCTGTGCTGAGGGTAGATAGAAAGCTTGCCGGCGGGAAGGATATCGGCTATGTTGGGGAGGTAAAGGAGGTCAACACTGCGCTTCTTGATACCCTGCTGGATAATGATTTTATTCCGGTCATCTGCCCGATCGGCTCGGATGACGCGTACCATTCCTATAATATCAACGCGGACGATGCGGCGTGCGCAATCGCTACTGCTGTAAAAGCGACGAAGCTGGTATTTCTGACCGACATTGAGGGGGTATATCGGGATCCGCTTGACCATTCCTCTCTGATCAGTGAGCTGTCTATCCCGGAAGCAAAGGAATTTCTGGCAAGCGGTAATGCGGGCGGCGGTATGCTGCCGAAAATACAGAACTGCATCGCCGCGATCGAAAACGGCGTGTCCAGAGTACATATCCTGGATGGACGCATCGAGCACTGCCTGCTGCTGGAATTTTTCACGAACAAAGGCATCGGTACCGCGATCATCGGAGATCAGGAGGAGCGGTATTATGAGGACGGGGCGAAGCTATAGGAAACGACCGGTAATGCGCCCGGTTGTGTCTCTTTCCTCCGCCTTGCGGAATGGCGGCATATTCAGCACTATATTTTTAAAAATGACTGGAATGGCACAGCCGGAACTAACAGACTGCGCGGAATCTTGAAACAGTGGAGAAAAAAAGAGGAGAAGAAAATGACCAGCAAAGAATATATGGAGCTTTCGGAGCAGAATGTGCTTCATACCTACAACCGTTTTCCGGTGGTGTTTGAAAAGGGCGAGGGCGTATACCTGACCGACGCGGATGGAAAGACCTATCTGGACTTTGGAGCGGGAATTGCCGTGTTTGCACTTGGCTATGGAAATCAGGCATACAACGATGCGCTGAAGGCGCAGATTGATAAGATTATCCACACGTCGAACCTGTATTACAATGAGCCGATGGCAGAGGCTGCGGCAAAGCTGGTTCGGGCGAGCGGTCTGGATAAGGTGTTTTTCACAAACAGCGGAACAGAGGCGGTAGAGGGTGCGCTCAAGGCTGCCCGCAAGTATGCGTATCTGAAGGAAAAGGAGGCGGCGTCGGTATCCGGGGCGATGGATGGGGACGCGGCTGGAGCCGGACATATGGCTTATGAAATTATCGCGATGAACCATTCTTTCCACGGCAGGAGCGTCGGCGCGCTGTCTGTGACCGGAAACCCGCACTATCAGGAAGCGTTCCGGCCTCTGATGGGTGGTGTGAAATTTGCGGAGTACAACAATCTGGAGAGTGTGAAAAGCCAGATCACGGATCGCACCTGCGCGATCATCCTGGAGACTGTGCAGGGCGAGGGCGGTATCTATCCGGCGGAACCGGAGTTTTTGCGGGGCGTTCGCGCACTCTGCGATGAAAAAGACATCCTGCTGATCCTGGATGAGATCCAGTGCGGCATGGGGCGGACCGGAAGCTGGTTCGCGTGTCAGCAGTATGGCGTACAGCCGGATATCATGACCTGCGCAAAGGCGCTCGGCTGCGGTGTTCCTGTGGGCGCGTTTGTGTTGAGCGAAAAGGTCGCAAAGGCCTCCCTGGCACCGGGCGACCACGGCACGACCTATGGCGGCAATCCGCTTGCGTGCGCGGCGGTATCAAAGGTATTCGACCTTTTTGAAGAGCAGCATATCATTGAGCATGTACGGGCGCTCACACCATATCTGGAGAATAAGCTGGACGAGCTGGTAGCAAAATATGATTTCCTGACCGCAAGGCGCGGCAAAGGCTTTATGCAGGGAATCGTTGTGGAAGGCCGGCCGGTCGGCGAGATCGTCAGCAAAGCGCTCGAAAACGGCCTGATCGTTATCAGCGCGGAGGGCGGGGTGATTCGCTTTGTGCCGCCGCTTGTGATCGAAAAGGAGGATATCGACGAGATGGTAAGAAGGCTGGAAAAGTCATTCTGAGAATATAAAGAAATGGTTCTGATTCTGAACAGAAGGAATTACTTTGAACAAAAGAAAGCATTCTGAATAAAACCCTCCCGGACTGCATATACTTTCTGAACAGCGATTTTTTCAACCTGTTCTGTTCGGAGGTAAAAATATGATTGGAATTCTGATTGCGCTTCTTTCCGGATCTTTGATGAGCATTCAGGGTGTATTTAACACCGAAATGACAAAGCAGACGAGCCTGTGGCTTTCGTCTGCTTTTGTGCAGCTTACAGCTCTGATTGTCTGTACCATCGCCTGGATGTTCACCGACCGCACGAATGTCGCTGCGCTTGTTGAGGTGGAGCCAAAATACATGCTGCTTTCCGGTGTGATCGGGGCGTTTATTACAATCACAGTCGTAAAAGCGATGGGAAGCCTTGGACCGGCCCGCGCGGCAATGCTGATTGTTGTGGCACAGCTGATCGTCGCGTATGTGATTGAGCTTCTGGGACTGTTTGGCGTAGAAAAACAGCCGCTGGAATGGAGGAAGATCATCGGCATGACGATTTCGATTGCGGGAATCATAATATTTAAATGGTAAGATTTTTCTAAATTGTAAAAAATCTGTTGCAAATTAATTACTTTTTCGCTAGAATAGGAAGAGCATAAGGGGAAACGGCAGCTCAGGCTGCAGAATATATGCAAAAAAGAAACAGAGGGCTGGCTACAGCCCTGTTGTGCGTGATATTGACTGCCCTGCCCGGCTGTGGGAGGGACGAACCGCTTTATACTGCGGGGGTTGCGGCTTTGCCGGAAACGGAGAGCACGGAAGAGGCATTTTATGCATCAGGCAGCACGGCGGAATCAGATGTAGCTGCGGGCAACGCGGCGGGATCGTCAGCATCTGTCACGTCCGCGGATGGTGGAATTTCCGCAGGGAACAGCGATGCGGATACTCTGGCGGGGCTTGCCGCTTCGGATCCGGCTGCGCAGGCGGAAGTATCCGGGATTTACGAAGAGGTGACCGGCTATGTCTATGTCTGCGGAGCGGTAAAGGAGCCGGGGGTATACCCGATCCGCGGGGATATGCGCGTCTGTGACGCAATTGCCCTTGCCGGTGGCTTTTCAGCAGAAGCCGATGAGGAGTGGCTGAATCAGGCGTCAGCGGTCAGCGACGGACAAAAGCTGTATGTTTACACCGTAGAAGAGACCTCTCTGATGAAGGAAGCAGGCATGACCGCGGAGGGGCTCAGCAGCGGCGGTGCCGGGAGCGACACTGCTTCGGCGTATGGAAGCAGTTCGGCGGGTGAGAGCGTATCCGCGGATGGAAGCGCCGCAGTGGGAGGAGCCGCGTCGGCAGATGCTGGTTCTGGCGCTGCCGATA
>JAJQIE010000188.1 GCA_021199395.1 Lachnospiraceae bacterium
GTAAAAAGAATGTCAGCCATCAGTTCGTTATCATCACCATTTATTCGGATTCGGTATATCAGCGAGAGATCCTCCATATCATGACGGGGAATCCCTTTCAGAAATTCCTTATTCTGGTCACGGTTAATCAAATCTACAGTCAGCATCTTTTTCACCGTCTCATAGCTGTCAAGCACCCCATATTCCAAATAATCCATCCGGCACCCGCTCTCTTTCTCTGCTCAGAGCCGGATTGCCGGAAGATCACGCCCATCCGCGCAAAGGGTAATGGCATTTTCCTCGGCATACTGGAAGATTTCATAAATATCCCCGCCTGACAGCGACCACAAATCTCCGTCCGGGTCTCGGAACAGATCACGGCATTACCAAACAGATAAACCTCCTTGCCCAGCTTAATAATTTTATTTTCCGGGAAATAAAGCGTCAGTCCGCTTTTTCCAAAATCAACCGGCACAAAGCTGTCGGCAAATTCCGGAATCTTTTCGCAGGCCTCCCCATAGGTCAATACTTTCGGAGCACTGCCAGGGCAGAGCATCATGACAATCATTTCCGCCTCGTCCTTTTCATCTTCCATGTCTGCGCCGATATCTGCACCGGCATCCAACATCCCATCCGTTAAAAGAATGTTGATATTCAGATCACCTTCAATGTTAAGATTCATTCAATTTTTTCCTCCTTCGATTGTTTCTTTGAAAAAAAAGGCAGCGTACATATCTCCTTTCCGGAGCCTGTTCCGCTGCCTGTTGATTAAAGCATTTGATCCTGCTGTTTCTGTTTTTTCCGCTGCCATTGTTCCAGCAGTCTTATGATAGTTTTTTCCATCTGCTGCGGCGTATATGACTTTGGGAAATACTTCCGAAGCTCATCTGCCTTAAAAACCACACGATCCGGGTCGCCTTTCTTCTCCTCGTTCATCGTGCTGCACATAAAATCCATCGAACACCCGCTGTCCTGGCTCTGTTTTTTCAGCCGCTGTGCCTGCGAGAGAGACGGCGTTGCCTGTGCGTAGTCCATCGCTTCCAGAAACTGCTTCTGCTCATCTTTACTCAGGTAAGACAGCTCTACGGCAGGATTCATCGCGATTTTCTTCTCATCCACCATATCCAACAGTTCTGGAATCAGTTCAGTAAGACGGATATATCGGTGAACCTGGTTTCTACTGTCACCTGCTTGTTTTCCCACAATATCCATTGACTGCAACTTCATCCCAACTTGGGATGAAGTTAAATCCGTCCTTGCTCCCTGATGTTTTATAGCATCCAGCTTCATCTTGTAAGCCCACGCACGTTCACTCGGCAGAATCGTTTCTCTTTGAAGATTCGAGTCCACCATAGCGATGATTGCTTCATCATCGTCCATCTCACGGACAATGACCGGCAAAGTTTCCAACCCGACAAGCTGTGCCGCATGATGTCTCCGATGCCCAGAAACAATCTCGTAACCACCGTCCGGATCAGGGCGGGCGAGAAGCGGCGAGATTACGCCAAACTGGGAAATGCTTTCCATCGTCCTTGTCATGGCTTCATCGTCCACCACGCGAAACGGATGCCCCTCAAATGGGTGAAGTTCTGATATGGGAATCTTCTGAATCTGTTCCCGCGTCGCAGCTTCACGGCTTTCTTCCGTGGAAAAAATATCATCATAGCTGCTCAATGCGATGTTTGCGCCTTTTTTCGGCATTATCCAACACCTCCTTTGTCAGACTCCGATAGGCGGCGGCTACTTTTCCTTTCGGGTCATGTTCATAAATACTTTTCCCCTCGGCACTGATTTCCGCAGCCCGTACAGAGCGCGGTATTTCCGTGTCGAAGATATTCAGTTTTTCTCCGTAGGTCTCCCGATTCAGACTGGCGATTTCCTTACTGTAATTAGTCCTGCCATCTACCATGGTCAGCAGGATTCCCTCAATTTTCAGTTTGGGATTGATCTGCCTGCGAACCTTGTTTACTGTCTGTAAAAGCTGTTCAAGACCTTTGGCAGACAAATATTGGGTACATACAGGTATCAGAACATTGTCCGCTGCTGCAAGTGCGTTGACTGTCAGCATCCCCAGGCTCGGCATACAATCCAGAAGAATATGGTCATACTGATAACGCACCGTATCCAGATAGCGGTTCAGTGTACTTTCACGGCTCATGGCATTTACCAGCGACACCTCCAGACCTGCCAGACTGATATTTGCCGGCATCAGGTCAACCCCTTCTTTATGATGGAGAATGCCCTCACCCGGACTGACCGGCTCATCATTTACCATCTTCATCATCATGTCAGATAACGTAATCGGCAGATCATCCGGCTGCGGATAACCCAGACTGATGGTCAGACTTCCCTGCGGATCATCGTCAACCAGCAGCACTTTTTTGCCCTCACTGGCAAGGCCAATGCCCAGATTCTCACATGTGACGGTCTTGCCTGTTCCCCCTTTCTGATTGACGACCGCCGTTACCGTTGCTCGTTTTGAAATTTTCATCACCCCCTGCATTTTCATGAGATATTTCCTGTAAAACGGAAAATATTGTTTCTTTCATGTCCCTTTGCCTGTGCCGGAATGATTGTACGTCCGCTGAAATTCATCTGCCGCTAACCAGCTCTTTCACCAGCTTCTGCTTGTCCTGCCCGATTTCCGTGCGCCGGTCCTTTCCGCGCACCTGTACCGGTGTGCAAAGCTCCAGTATCCGGCTGTAAATCCTCGCATGAAAAACATCTTCGGCATTTTTAATCTCACCAATGGTGAGATTTGTCGTAACAATCAGCGGTTTGCCTGCCTTGTATCGTTCGTCAATCACCGCGTAAACCTGTTCCAGTGCATAGTCGGTATTGCGCTCGATACCCAGATCATCAATAATCAAAAGATCAAAGGCAGACAGTGAAGCAATATAGCGATACCGCTCCTCTGAATACATGGCTCCCATCTGATTGAGGATTTTCGAGAAGTTTGTCATAAGCACAGGCACCCCGCGCTCCAGAAGTTCGTTGGCAATACATGCAGCAGCGAAAGATTTCCCTGTCCCGACATCACCCCAAAGCAGCAATCCGAGATTGTTTGCCTTTGCATCCGTCCAGTTCTCGACATATTTCTTCGCGGTCCGAATCACCGGACTGTCATCCGCTGTATCGAATGTCCAGCCGAATAGCGCCTTTTCCTGTATTCCCGTGCTTTCAGGCTCATGACACGATTTCTTCTGCTCGTTTCTTCCAGCTTTTTCTCATAAGCCTCCTGATCTTCTTTCCGGCACCGGCACATACAGGAAACGATTCGCTCCATCCCTCCCACTCTAATCCTGCACTGCGTGGGAGTATTACATTTTTTGCAGTAAAAAAGACCGTCCTCCCCGATATATTCACCATCGGATGGAACGACCCTCGTGTACCGTTCAAAGAATGCTGCTAAAACATCTTTCACAGGCTCTCACCTTCCTCGCATCTGTAATTGTCGTGGCTGTATTTTTTTCCTCCGTTCTGCCGCTGTTCGCGTCTCGCCCAGCTTCGTATGGTTGCCAGATGGTTCTTATAGGACTTCCCGGTGGAAGCCATATATTCCGACAGCCGCTCAATCCACTGTTCATAGTCTCGCGGAAATTCCTTCTGCAAAGTAAGAAAATCAGAATCACTTAAAAGAACATTCCGATACGCACCATGCTGATGCCGGATTTCTCTTTCACACTCTCTATTAATTAAATCAGTATTTATTTCTTCTTTACTTATTACTTCTTTAATTAATTGTGTGCGATTTTCCTGCACAGGATCTTCCGATGCTGGATTTTCCATTGTTGGATTATCCAGTGCTGGATTTTCTGCTCTGGGATTTTCCAGTATCAAATTTTCCAGTGTTGGATTTTCTGCTTCTAGACTTTCCGCTGCCTGACTACCCGATGCAGAACTTCCTGCTTCGGAATCATCCAACAACTGATTTTCTGACATTGGTCTTTCCGTTTTTGGCAACACCGGACGCTCGTAGATAACATAGACATTATCCCGCAACATTCCTTTTTCATCCCGTCTGCGTTCGCGGCGAAGATAGCCTTTGTCCTCCAGCTCTTTTAATGCGGAAGCCACACCGCTCCGTCCTTCCCTGCAGATAGCCACCAGACCGTTGATGCTGTAAATACAGCTCTCCGGCAGACTTAAAAAGAGAGACAGCATTCCTTTTGCTTTCAGCGTCAGATTTTTGTCTCTCAAATGATAGTTGCTCATGGTTGTATAATTCGTATTTTTTTCAATACGTATCACTGGCATAAATTCATCACCCCCTTTCCTGGCAGATCATGCGGAAGAAAATTATGGAGGACAGTACATAAGATAACACTTATGAATACCGGTCTCTGACGTGAGGTTTACGCCGGAAAACATCGACATCTTTCTTGTAAAAACACTCGGCAAAAAGGCATTTGCGATACTTAAAACGCGGCTGATAGTATTCGCATTGTTTACAGGAACGTGGATAAGAACTGCTTTTCACCTCGGAATTGACGCTGCTCTGTTCCGAGGTTTTTTCCGCTTTCCGCACCATCCGGTCGTAATGACAAAATTCGCCGTTATCATTCTTTTTCTCATTCCTGCTCATCTGTTCCGCCCCCTTGCCATTGCATCCAAATCCTTATAGCAGGACACCGTCACACAGGGACGGCCTTTCGCATAGGGACAGCCTTCGCATTTCGTCTTTTTGGGAGTCTCTGCCAGATAGTAGCAGTTGTTTTCTCCGAGAACACATCCGACCTTTTTGTTTTTCCAGAAATAGCAGCCCTTACAGGAAGATGGACGGTCTGCATAGTACTGGATGCCTTCAATTACAATCGTTTTTTTCTGTCTTTTCTGACTCTGGGACATAAAAGAATACCTCCATGAATTTTGATTTTGTTTCCGGATGCTCGCCACCGAAAACGTAAAAGCCCGCCTGTGTGCTGCTTTTAAGCAGAAACAGACGGACTATGTACAGCTAAGAAAGGATTGTGTTCTGTTAGCAAAATGGAATTTTTCTTAGATGGAGCACCGA
>JAJQIE010000205.1 GCA_021199395.1 Lachnospiraceae bacterium
CATAAATCACAAGCAGCAGAATCCCCTGGCTCCGATACAGTCTTTCTTTCCAGAGAGCGGGTATTGTCAGTATCATCATCACTGAAAACATGACCGGAATGTCCAGTACCAGAGAAGCATTGTATCCAAAGAGTGTCGAGGATACCGGAATCTCAAACGGGCTTAACGTAATTGAGATTCCGGAAACCAGTACCAGATTAAACAGATTTGCTCCGATTACATTCCCAAGGGACAGCGCCCCATGTCCTTTTATGAGAGAGGTGATCGCGGTCACCAGCTCCGGCAGTGAGGTGCCAAGAGCGACAAATGTCAGGGCAATAACGGATTCCGGCACTCCCATAGCCTCCGCTATCAGGGTTCCATTATCTACCAGAAGATCCGCCCCTATGGCGATCAGTACCGCACCGAGAATCAGCAGGGCGATCTCTTTGAGCAGTGAATCCGCTTTTCCCCCTGTATTCTTTGCCACGGACTCCTTTTGGGCAGACTCCCTTTTTGCAGCGGCATTTGCCTGTTCTGCCGTATTCGTGAGATCGGAAGCCTTATCCCTGGTCATCTGGCGCACAGTCAGGATCATATAGATCAGAAATAAGAGGAGAAGAAAAACCCCCGCGGGACGGGAAAAGGATCCGCGCATATAAGCGTTCCCGGCATAAAATACTGCTGAGATAAAATAAAAACAGACGGGCATAATCAGGCTTTTTCTCACCACGCGTCCAGGTCGGACTGCGATCGTAATCGCCGCAATCAGGGCGGCATTGCAGATAACGGAGCCAATCGCGTTGCCATATGCGATCTCACTGTGACCGCCCAGAGCTGAGGTCGCCGAGACCATCACTTCCGGCAGGGTCGTACCGATAGATACGATCGTAGCGCCGATCAGAAGCTCCGGCAAATGGAAACGGCTGGCAATACCGGTCGCGCCATCCACAAACCAGTCCCCGCCTTTGATCAGGAGCAGGAGTCCGACAAGAAACAACAACACTGGAACAAGCATGCCTATTTCCTCCATTCATGGAATCCTATTTTTGTTTAACAGAAGCAGTATGCACCAACTCAGTTATGGTTGTCAAGCGATATTCTTTACCCAATTTCATTATTTTGTCTCAGAGTACGACAACTGAATCATTTCAGGCTCAGTTAAATATTTTTGTTGATTTTCGCTAAAATACATAAGAAATTCTTGCAATTATAGAGGATTTTCGAGCATAGCTTCCGAAATCGAATATGTGTTTTGTATTGACAGTGCGGGTTTTAAAAATTATAATGGTTGGCGAATATGCATCTATAAGTAAACGGTAAAAATAATCTGTCGTTTCCTGTAAAACAGTGAATGACAGGCCTTTTGTCGTTTGCTATGAGTTCAGGTGGTTTGAGATACGATGAGAGTAATCGCGGGAAAGGCACGGAGCCTGCCGTTAAAAACAGTTGAAGGAGACGCTACCCGGCCGACGACAGACCGTATCAAGGAGACGCTGTTTAATATTTTGCAAAAGGATCTCTGCGATATTCGATTTCTGGATCTGTTTGCCGGAAGCGGCGCGATCGGAATAGAGGCTTTGAGCCGTGGCGCGGCGCTTGCGTGCTTTGTGGACAGCAGCAGAGCGGCGGTGAACTGTATTCACCGGAATCTGGCATTTACCAGGCTGAACGCACAGGCAGAGGTGTTCCAGTGTGACGCGCTCACAGCGCTCGCCAGGCTGGAAGGGCGACCGCCGTTTGATATTATTTTTATGGATCCTCCTTATGGAAAGGGACTGGAGGAGCGGGTTCTCGCGTATATTGCGCAGCATCGGCCCACATTTGTTGACAGTCGGACGGTGTTCATTGTGGAAATGTCTTTGGACACAGAGTTTGACGGCCTGTTGAACGATGGCTTTGAGCTTTTGCGTGTGAAAGAATATAAGACAAATAAGCATGTATTTCTTATTCCTAAGAAAGTACAGGAACAGGAGCAGATATGAAACGTGCCGTTTATCCGGGCAGCTTCGATCCGGTGACGCTGGGACATCTGGATATTATAGAGCGCGCGGCGGCTCTGGTGGATGAGCTGATTGTCGGCGTATTGAATAATAATGCAAAAACACCGTTGTTTTCTGTCGAAGAACGTGTTAATATGTTAAGAGATGTGACGGCTCATATTCCAAATGTACGTGTAGAATCATTTTCAGGTCTTTCTGTCGAGTTTTGCAGGAAGTGCGACGCCTCGTTCCTTGTCCGTGGGCTGCGGGCAGTGACGGATTTCGAATATGAGCTTCAAATGGCGCAGACAAACAGGAGTCTTGAACGGGGAGTAGATACGCTGTTTTTTACGACCGCGCTGAATTACGCATATATCAGCTCAACGATCGTAAAGGAAGTCGCATTTTATGGCGGGGATATTTCCAGATTTGTACCACCGCAGGTAGCTGAGCGCATTTATGACAGGATTTGTCAGATGAATCAGAAAACAGCAAATGGAGTATAAATATCAGAGTAAGGAGAGAATTGTCATGGCAAGCAGTAGAATCGAACAGATCATTGAAGAAATTGAGGAATATATTGACAGCTGTAAGTTCCAGCCGTTGTCCTCGACCAAGATTGTGGTGAATAAGGAGGAGCTTGAGGAGCTTCTGCGGGAGCTTCGCATGAAGACACCGGATGAGATCAAGCGCTATCAGAAAATTATCAGCAACAAGGACGCGATCCTTGAGGACGCTCAGTCAAAGGCGGACGCGATTATCGCGGAGGCGAATGCCCAGGCGCAGAAGATCGTCAGCGAGAGCGAAGTGATGCGGATCGCGGTGGACCAGTCAAAGCAGCTGCTTGATGAGACAAACGCCCAGGCGCAGGATATTATGGATCGCGCGACTGAGGATTCCAACAATATCCGTATGAGCGCGATTCGTTATACGGACGATATGCTTGAAAATCTTGAGAAGATTATGAGCCATACGATTGAGGCTGCGGGGACAAAATACAGCAATTTTATCAACTCCATTCAGTCCTGCTATGATATTGTGAGCAAGAATCGTTCTGAGCTGTCGCCATCGGTTGATCCTTCGAGCTATACACAGCCGGTTGCTGAGGATTCTGACGCTTCGGAAGCGGAATAGACAGGGTGATGATAGAGAGAAGAACTGCGAGCAGGGTGATTATCACCCTGCTTTTTATATAGTAAAAAAACGCTTCCCTGTCCATTCTGGCGATCCCGGCGCTCTGTGCGAGCGCGGATAATCCGCCAAACGCCGCGGCGGCGGATACGGCGATGTATTTTGCGGCAGTGGACAGGGAGGATTCCGCGAGCAGGCGGATTCCATTTGTCACTTCAATTCCTGAGAGCAGCACCAGCACGATTGGGTTCCTGGCCGGTACCGCATTCAGGACAGCTCCGGATATAATTGCGAAAAGCAGGATATAGGCTCCAAGACGAAGAACACTGTTGACCGCGTCATAGATGCAGCGGTCAATCAGCTCAAATGAGATAGGAGCGCAGGAATCCGTTACAGACGGAAGGACTCCGGTGCCGCTTTGCGGGGCTTTTGGATGAACGCTGATATGAGCGTCCGCCCATCCTTTTATCAGCGCTGCCCCCAGAATCTGCAGCAGAAACCATCCCGCACGTCCCGGCAGCTTCATCTGCTCAACGGCAAGGTAGGAAAAAATAAATCCTGGGCTTATATTATTTGCAAAGCCATACAGGAATAATGTCTCCTGTCTGCTGATTTTTTTCTCCCGGTACAGTTCCCCGGTAAGCTTGGCGCCGATTGGGAAGCCGCACAGGAAGCCCGCAAGGATAACAAATGCTCCGTAAGCTGAGCAGCGAAACAGGCGGGTCAGAGGCGCCAGAATGATTTTGGGCAGAATCTCAGGCTTCAGAGTATGTATGGCCAGATTGCTCAGAAACAGAAAGGGAAAGATAACAGGGACGACAGAATGATACCAGAGAAGCAGCCCTTCCCTGGCGGAGCTTATTGCGCTTTCCGGATAAAGAAGCAGATATCCGAACAGGAAAAGGAACAGCAGGATGCGTTTTGTTTGCTTCTTTTTTTGCATATAGTCTCCATTTCCAGTGCAAATATCATCAAATGTGACAGCCTCTGACTCCAATATTCTCATGATTCAGGCGATCAGAGGGGATGCTGTCAGAGCTTATTGCGGCATCATCATTTTATGAACTGGCTGATTCAAATATGTCACAGAGACTGCTCCTGTCCAGGATAAACTGGTATCTGTTTTTTCATTTTACGCAGGAGGTTGTTTTAAGCGTCAAATGATGCAATCCGTTTTTTCCTGCGCGGATGCAGACGATGCCATTTCAGGTATATTTTCGGATAGACCGGAATATACTATGACGATGGGCAGGTTCCGACGGACAGTGTCCGGTGGAGGATTCTTTGCAAAGTGATGGCAGTATTAAAAAACATTTGTCCGGTCTTGTGCTCTTTATTGTGTTTCTGGCAGTCGTTTCTGTCTGGTTTTCTTCTTATCTCTGCCAGCGGCAGGCGGCCGGTATGCTTACGGCGACGGTAACCGAATCAGACGCGTTCCGCAAAATGCGGCTGTCTGAGCATACGCTGACGGAGCTGAAAGCATTGGCGTCAGCAGGCAGTATGACGATGGGGGAGATTCTGGCGACACTGTATCCGTTTTGCCCGGATGGCTTTCTATCGCTGCCCTCATGGGTACATACCGGCGGTTTAAGCGCATGGAGAGGGTCGCTTCTAAAGAATAACCGTACCGGTTATCTGCTGGTCCGGAATGCGTATGCCGCCATATGGGATGACGTCAAGTGCTTTCCGGTCGCTGGAGATGCGATCACCTACGAAAATTCCTGGATGTTTGAGCGCACCTACGGCGGAAAACGGGGGCATGAGGGAACGGATCTGATGCCGCCGGACAATCTGTCGGGTGTGTACCCGGTGTTGAGTATGACAGATGGCATTGTGGAGAATATCGGATGGCTGGAGCAGGGGGGATACCGCATTGG
>JAJQIE010000300.1 GCA_021199395.1 Lachnospiraceae bacterium
TCCAGGACTTGACACCCATATTTCAGCATCAGCCCTGCCATCACATCCACGCAGCACTTGAATGCCGCATTATCTCTTGCGTTATCATAATACTTCTTCATTACGGCACTGACGAAGCTATGTAAAAGAAATGGCCTTCCGCATCTGACGGTACATAGTCTGCGCCATATGTACGCGACGATTCTGACGGAACAGGGCGTGCCGCTGGTAAAGGTAAGCGCCCTGTTGGGGCACAGCTCTATCCATACGACGTTTGAATATTACTGTGAGGTGATGGATGAGAACGAACGCATTATAAATTTTATGAATGATTCTTTTGTTGCGAAAGGAGACAGTGAGAGTGTTTGAACTGAAATTACAGAACTATATCGACTGGAATGTAAAACCTGTATTTAAACGGAAAGAACGTGACAGATATGCTTATCGGGTCGTCCTCATTTTTGAGGACGGCTCGAAGCATATAAAGCAACATTCCGGTTTTATGACAAAAAAGGAAGCCGAGGATGCAAGAAAAATAACAATGGGAGAGTTGTCAACCAGAACTTATATTATAAATGACAATGTAAGGCTGGAGGAATTTCTGGAATACTGGCTGGAATATGAGATCAGGAAACGGGCCGGAAGCAGCAATACCTATGATTCCTATTCCAATATTGCCAGGCATCATATCATTCCGATGCTGGGTAAGAAAAGGCTTACGGAGATTCATAAGGGAGACGTTCAGAGGCTGTATGAGGACCGCGCTGCATATTCCAAGAGTATTGCGAGCCAGACGAAAGTGGTTATGAATGTTTCCCTCCGTTTTGCAGTAACCTCTGGCCTGCTGGCAGTGAATCCGGCGGAGGGAATCATCCTGCCTAAAAGCATAGAATCGAAACCGTATCATACACGGAATATAGATATGGCAAAAACGCTGAATATGGAACAGATACAGCGTCTTCTGGAAATGAGTGAGGACACCCCGATTCACATGCAGGTGCTGTTTAATGTGTTGATGGGGCTTCGCAGGCAGGAAATAAACGCGGTGAAGTATTCGGATGTGGATTATATCAACCGGACACTCTCGGCGGAGCGGCAGCTCGGAAAACAGCTGAACCGGGAACCTTATGGTGTGGATGAAAAACCGGTAACGAAAAAAGAACTGCCTCTGAAAACGATGTCGAGCCGCAGGGTTCTTCCAATTCCTGATTACGTGTTTGAAGCCATTCTGCAGGAACGAAAAGTTTATGAACGAAACCGCAGTAGAAATGGAAAACGGTTTCTGGATGCGGATTATATCTGCTGCTCGACTTATGGAAAACCCAGAAGTAAGGATTTTCATTGGTCCCATTATAAGAAGCTTTTGCAGGATGCCGGACTGCCGGATATTCGCTGGCATGATCTGAGAAGTACCTACTGCACGCTGCTCCTGAAAAGCGATTTTAACCCAAAAGCAGTTTCTGAATTGATGGGACACGCCAAGGAGATTATCACGATGGATGTTTACGGTGATAATGCGAATATTATTCCGGAAGAGATTCCAGAGTTGCTGTCTTATATGGAGAAGGTCATGCCGCATAGAGAGGAGGCAGAGGATGACGATATTTCTAAAATAGAGATTGACGTAAGCAGATTTTTGAAGGAAAATAAGAGCGCTGGCTGTGATAAGGACAGTGACTGAAAGAACATTTCCGGAAATCAAACATGCGATACTTGTTTTTGACGTAAACTGGTCACCAGTGTCGGGTTTTCTATGTGCAATAATATGAATGACAGTATTAGAACCTATGTTCGATTTGCGTATAGACATGCGTGATAAAATCTGTTATACTGTCTGCATGGTTTTACTACTTCCGCACAGTCTGAAAAATTAAAAGTGGTGACCAAAATTCGTCGAGAGCGGATTTTTCCAAAAACTGAGAATGTGGCTCGACGAATTTCTGCCTGATAGACGAACTTTTTTACTATGGAATTTAGAAAGCCGCGCCATGCAGAATCGCGCTTTATGCGCGATGGCGCGGCCTGCATCCCGATTCACTTCGTGAATCAGGACAATTTTCGAGGTGATTTTTGTGCAGTCTGAACAAAAACCTTTTGTTTTACACAGCGAATACCAGCCCACCGGCGACCAGCCGCAGGCGATTAAAGAACTCGTTCAAGGGTTCAAAGAAGGCAATCAATTCGAGACTTTGCTGGGCGTCACAGGCTCCGGGAAGACGTTTACGATGGCGAATGTCATCGAACAGCTGCAGAAGCCGACTTTGGTAATAGCGCACAATAAAACCCTTGCTGCCCAACTCTATGGAGAATTCAAAGAATTTTTCCCTGAGAATGCAGTCGAGTATTTTGTGTCCTACTATGATTACTATCAGCCAGAGGCGTATGTCCCGTCCTCAGATACTTATATTGCGAAGGATTCCGCGATCAATGATGAAATTGATAAGCTGCGGCTATCCGCGACAGCTTCTCTGGTGGAGCGGCGGGACGTCATTATTGTAGCGAGCGTTTCCTGTATTTACGGTCTGGGCAGCCCGGCGGATTACAAGGATCTGGTTCTGTATTTGCGTCAGGGTCAGGAACGGGATCGGGATGAGATTTTAAGGAAGCTGATTGATATTCAGTATGACCGCAATGAGATGGATTTTCACCGGGGGACATTTCGAGTGCACGGGGACGTGCTGGAGATTTTTCCTGCGAATGCGGATGACTATGCGTACAGAGTAGAGTTTTTTGGGGATGAGATTGACCGGATTACAGAGATAGATGTGCTGACCGGACAGATAAAAAAAGGTCTGGAGTTTATTGCGGTATTTCCGGCATCCCACTATGTAGTACCGATGGAAAAAATCCTGAAAGCAGCGGATGCGATTGAGGAAGAATTAAAGGAGCGTGTGGAGTATTTCAAAAGCGAGGACAAGCTGATTGAGGCGCAGCGGATCGCGGAGCGGACAAATTTTGACGTAGAGATGCTGCGTGAGACCGGATTCTGTTCCGGAGTGGAGAATTATTCGAGACATCTGGCAGGGCTTCCCGCGGGGGCGACACCTCACACGCTGATGGACTATTTCGGGGATGATTTTCTGATGATCATCGACGAGTCGCATAAGACGGTTCCGCAGATCCGTGCGATGTATGTCGGCGACCAGTCTCGTAAGACGACGCTGGTGGATTATGGGTTTCGCCTGCCCTCGGCGAAGGACAATCGTCCCTTGAACTTTGGGGAGTTCGAGACTAAAATAGACCAGCTCATGTTTGTATCCGCGACGCCGGGCGACTATGAGGAAGAGCATGAGCTGCTTCGCGCAGAGCAGATTATCCGTCCGACCGGGCTTCTGGATCCGCGCGTGGAGGTGCGTCCGGTGGAAGGGCAGATTGACGACCTCATTGGAGAGATTAATAAAGAGACGGCGGCAGGAAATAAGATTCTGGTGACGACGTTGACCAAGCGAATGGCGGAGGATCTGACGGATTATATGAAGGAGGTCGGAATCCGTGTGCGATATCTCCACTCGGATATTGATACACTGGAACGTACGGAAATCATTCGGGATATGCGGCTGGATGTGTTTGACGTGTTAGTAGGAATCAACCTGTTGCGGGAGGGACTGGATATTCCGGAGATTTCTCTGGTTGCGATCCTGGATGCGGACAAGGAAGGATTTCTGCGCTCCTCTGTTTCTCTGATCCAGACAATCGGGCGTGCTGCCAGGAATGCACAGGGGCATGTGATCATGTATGCGGATACGGTCACGGATTCCATGAGAGCGGCGATCGATGAGACGCAGAGAAGGCGTGAGCTGCAGGAAAAATACAACGAGGAGCATGGCATTACGCCACAGACAATTAAGAAGGCGGTTCGTGATCTTATCAGCATTTCGAAGGAGCTGGCGAAGGAAGAGGTGCGGATGGAGAAGGATCCGGAGTCCATGGATCGCAGGGAACTGGAAAAGCTGATCGCGGATGTACAGAAGAAGATGAAAAAAGCGGCTTCAGAACTGGATTTCGAGACGGCTGCAGAGCTGCGTGACCGGATGATCCTGCTGAAGAGGCATCTGCAGGAGCTGGATGATTGAAGAATGGAAGCATATTGTAACATTTACGGCATCCCATCCGGAAAAGGATAGAAATGATTGGGATGACACAGGAATGTCAGAACATGGACAGATACGGATGGAAAAGGGAAATGATAATGGATGAAAAAGCGAATTTGAAAAACAGTGCGAAGGCATACGAGCATACAGAAATGGTAGACACAACAGACAGGAAACAGTTTATCAGAATACGCGGCGCAAATGAGCACAATCTGAAAAATATCAGTCTGGATATTCCGCGGAATCAATTTGTCGTGCTCACCGGTCTGTCCGGTTCGGGCAAATCCTCGCTTGCGTTTGATACAATCTACGCGGAGGGACAGCGGAGATATATGGAGTCACTCTCCTCATACGCACGCCAGTTTCTGGGACAGATGGAGAAGCCGGATGTTGAGAGTATTGAAGGACTTCCTCCGGCAATTTCCATCGATCAGAAGACAACGAATCGTAATCCCCGTTCAACGGTCGGCACAGTGACGGAGATTTATGATTATTTCCGGCTCTTATATGCGCGAATCGGCGTCCCACACTGTCCGAAATGCGGACGTGAGATTCGAAAGCAGAGTGTAGATCAGATGGTAGACCAGATCATGGCGCTGCCGGAGCGAACCCGTATCCAGCTTCTGGCGCCGGTAGTGCGCGGACGCAAGGGCGAGCATGTAAAGCTGCTGGACCAGGCGAGGCGCAGCGGTTATGTGCGTGTGCGGATTGACGGCAATATGTATGAGCTGTCCGAGGAGATTAAGCTGGAAAAAAATATCAAGCACAATATTGAGATCGTGGTAGACCGCCTGGTGGTAAAGCCGGGGATTGAAAAGCGGCTGACTGACTCCATGGAGACTGTGCTTCAGCTTGCGGGTGGGCTTGGGCTTGTGGATATCCAGGATGGAGAGACGATGAGCTTCAGCCAGAGCTTTTCCTGCCCGGACTGCAACATCAGCATAGAGGAGATCGAGCCGAGAAGCTTCTCTTTTAACAATCCGTTCGGTGCTTGCCCGGATTGCTTTGGCCTGGGATATAAGATGGAATTTGACATTGACCTGATGATACCGGATCGCTCCCTGAGCATTCTGGACGGAGCTATTGTGGTGACCGGCTGGCAGTCCTGCACAGATACCGGCAGCTTTACCAGGGCAATTCTCGACGCTCTGGCAAAGGAGTACAGCTTTGATCTGAGTACGCCGTTCGAGCAGCTTCCTCCCGATATTCAGGATATGCTGATTCATGGGACAAACGGCAGGGAGGTGAAAGTGCATTATAAGGGGCAGCGTGGCGTCGGAGTCTATGATGTTGCCTTTGAGGGGCTGATAAAAAATGTTGAGCGGCGTTATCGTGAGACATCATCGGATTATACGAAGCAGGAATATGAGAGCTTTATGCGTATTACTCCGTGCAAAGCCTGCAGGGGGCAGCGCCTGAAGCCTTCTGCGCTGGCTGTGACGGTGGGCGGAAAAAATATTCATGAGATCACATCCATGTCCATTGGGGATCTTCAGCAGTTTCTGTCACATCTGGAGCTTGGCGGGCAGCAGATGATGATCGGTGCTCAGATATTAAAGGAAATTCGGGCACGCATCGGATTCCTGGTCAATGTAGGACTGGAATACCTGAGCCTTGCACGTGCGACCGGCACTCTTTCAGGCGGCG
The DNA here is from genome assembly GCA_021199395.1 of Lachnospiraceae bacterium. Lineage (GTDB taxonomy): Bacteria > Bacillota > Clostridia > Lachnospirales > Lachnospiraceae > Choladousia. The sequence goes on from JAJQIE010000300.1 coordinate 5,718, forward strand.
AGGCGCAGCGTATCCGTCTGGCAACGCAGATTGGCTCCGGCCTGGTCGGCGTGGCTTATATTCTGGATGAGCCGAGCATCGGCCTCCACCAGAGAGACAATGACAAGCTTCTGCGCACCCTGAATAGCCTGAAGGATCTGGGGAATACGCTGATTGTAGTTGAGCACGATGAAGATACAATGTATGCTGCGGATTATATTGTGGATATTGGACCGGGAGCGGGGGAGCACGGAGGAGAGGTCGTAGCGACCGGCACAGCGGAGGACTTAAAAAATTGTCCTGAGTCTGTCACTGGGGCGTATTTGAGTCGACGGCTTTTTATTCCGGTACCGCAGACGCGAAGGACGCCGACCGGCTGGCTGGAGGTGCGCGGCGCACAGGAGAACAACCTCAAGAATATCAACGTCAAAATTCCGCTTGGTGTGATGACCTGTGTGACGGGAGTGTCAGGCTCAGGCAAAAGCTCATTGATCAATGAAATTGTCTATAAGCGTCTGGCAAAGGATCTGAATCGGGCGAGGACGATTCCGGGTAAACACAAAGCGATTCTTGGCATCCGGCAGTTGGATAAGGTAATCAATATCGACCAGTCTCCGATTGGGCGTACTCCGCGTTCTAATCCGGCGACCTACACGGGTGTTTTTGATATGATCCGCGATCTGTTTGCCTCGACTGCGGACGCAAAGGCGCGGGGCTATAAAAAGGGGCGGTTCAGCTTTAATATTAAAGGAGGGCGCTGCGAGGCCTGCGCCGGGGACGGAATTCTGAAAATTGAAATGCATTTTCTGCCGGATGTGTATGTACCCTGTGAGGTCTGCCACGGCAGGCGCTACAATCGGGAGACACTGGAGGTAAAATATAAGGGAAAATCTATTTATGATGTATTGGATATGACGGTAGAGGAGGCTCTGAAATTTTTTGAACCGGTTCCATCTATTCGCCGTAAGATTGAGACGCTGAATGACGTCGGCCTTTCCTACATCAAGCTCGGACAGCCGTCTATAACACTTTCGGGCGGCGAGGCACAGCGCATCAAGCTGGCGACAGAGCTTAGCCGCCGCAGTACCGGAAAGACGATTTATATTCTGGACGAGCCGACGACCGGCCTGCATTTTGCGGATGTTCACAAGCTGGTGGATATTTTGCGTCGGCTGACGGAAGGCGGCAATACGGTTATCGTCATTGAACATAACCTGGATGTAATCAAGACTGCGGATTATATCATTGACCTTGGACCTGAGGGCGGTGACCGTGGAGGTACGGTAATTGCGGAAGGGACACCGGAAGAGATTGCGAAGGACCCGCATTCCTATACCGGAATGTACGTGGCGAAATATCTGTAAAAATATATGCCGTGAATGAAAGCTTTGCAGACGAAAAAACCTGACCTAAGTCAGGTTTTTTCAGGAAAGAGAAAAATTTGGGTTGAAAAATGTTTTTGCCCTGTCCGGGTTGGCTTCCCATTCAGGAAAATGTTTGAGGGAGTACTTGGCAGCGTGTGGGAGCTGCCAAGTGTGAGTTATGAAATATATTAGCTCCTCGCTAATATGTGTATACTATAAAATGCAAATGTGTTTAAAGTATGACAATTTTATAAAAAAAGCTGAAAGAAGATTAAGAAATCCAGAAAGAATAATGCTTTAAAAATTAGTAATAAAATACGGATGAAAAAGAATTTCCAATTTCAGGTATAGTGTGATAAGATGGTGGAAGAATAACTATAAGAAAAAAGATGCGTATGGCGTATGAGACGGAAATGCTTCTCGAAGGCTCAGCCCTGTGCGGATTAGTCGATTATAAAGGATGTACACGGGGACGGAATCGTCGCTGTGTACGGAAAGGGGTTTGTATTTATGGCAGCTTCGGATGTCGGAATTGACCTGGGCACAGCCAGTATTCTGGTGTATGTCAGAGGGAAGGGTGTTGTTTTGAAGGAGCCCTCTGTCGTGGCCTATGATCGTGACACGAATAAAATCAAGGCGATTGGGGAGGAAGCCCGGCTGATGCTGGGCAGGACGCCGGGCAATATTATTGCGGTGCGTCCGATGCGCAAGGGTGTGATTTCAGATTACACGGTGACGGAACAGATGCTGAAATATTTTATCCAGAAGGCGATCGGAAAGATGTCTTTTCGAAAGCCGCGCGTCAGTATCTGCGTGCCGAGCAGTGTGACTGAGGTGGAGAAAAAGGCGGTGGAGGATGCGACCTATCAGGCGGGGGCGCGGGAAGTGCATATTATTGAAGAGCCGATCGCTGCGGCAATTGGAGCAGGGATTGACATTTCCAGGCCTTGCGGAAATATGATCGTAGATATTGGCGGTGGCACCTGCGATGTGGCTGTGATTTCTCTGGAGGGGATCGTGGTCAGCGCTTCGATCAAGGTGGCGGGCGACGATTTTGACGATGCGATTGTCAGGTATGTTCGCAAAAAATACGGCCTGATGATCGGAGAACAGACTGCAGAGGAGATCAAGATTACGATTGGTACCGCGTTTGAGAAGCCGGAGCCAAAGGTGATGGAAGTAAAGGGACGCGATCTTGTGACAGGGCTGCCTAAGACCATTCGTGTGACCTCAGAGGATACGCGCGATGCGCTCAAGGAAGTGACCGGACAGATCGTAGATGCGGTGCACAGCGTACTGGAGCGCACGCCGCCGGAGCTGGCGGCCGATGTCGTGGACCGGGGGATCGTGATGACCGGGGGCGGAGCGCTTTTAAGCGGCCTGGAGGAATTGATCGAGGCGCGGACCGGGATTAACACAATGGTTGCGGAGGATCCGATGACGGCGGTGGCTGTCGGCACCGGACGATTTGTGGAGCTTTCTGCGACGAACAACAACAAGCCACTGGAGAAATAGAGCTTTCATGGAGAAACTGGAAGGATACATTGACCATATTATATATAGAAACAGCGAGAACGGCTATACGGTATTTGTGCTTGCGGCGCGGGAGGTGGAGACACCGCCCTCTTACGCCCGCGGGCGCGGGGATTCCCATTCTCTGGTACGCTCGAAGCAGGACGAAACGGAAATTACCTGTGTGGGTACGCTTTCCTACATCGGGGAGGGCGAGAAGGTAGAGCTGGAGGGTGAATACATATCCCATCCATCCTATGGGGATCAGTTTAAGATCCGGTCTTATCTGGTGAAAGCGCCGGAGGATGCGGAGTCTGTGGAGCGCTATCTTGGCTCCGGCGCGATCAAAGGGGTCGGGGCAGCGCTTGCGGCGAGAATTGTCCGGCACTTTGGCGAGGACACATTCCGGCTCATTGAGGAGGAGCCGGAACGGCTTGCAGAGATAAAGGGTATCAGCGCACGGATGGCGCGGGAGATTGCTGCGCAGGTCTACGAAAAACGTGATATGCGCAAGGCCATGATATATCTGCAGCAATTTGGCGTCTCTACCACGCTGGCAGTGAAGATTTATGAGAAATATGGCACTGGGATGTATCAGGTGCTGGGGGAAAATCCTTACCGGCTGGCGGATGATATTACCGGTGTAGGTTTTCGCATTGCGGATGAGATCGCAAAGAGGGCCGGGGTCAGCATCGATTCCGAATATCGCCTGAAAAGCGGTATTTTTTATGTATTGCAGCAGGCGGGCGGCGAGGGGCATATGTTTCTGCCGAAAGAGAGCCTGGTCGTGCGCGCGGGGGAGTTACTTGGCGTGGAGCTGGCGAGCATCGATCAGTACCTGATGGATCTGGCAGTAGACAAAAAGATTGTGATAAAACAGGAAAAGGAGCAGGTGCGGGTCTATACGGCGCAGGCTTATTTTCTGGAAATGAGTACGGCGCGCATGCTGTGTGACCTGAACATTTCCTGCGAGATCGATCAAAATGTGGTACTTCAGAAAATAAATGAAATTGAAAAAAAGACGAAGACCGTGCTTGATGAGAAACAAAAGCTGGCGGTTATCGAGGCGGCGCGCTGCGGTCTGCTTGTAATCACGGGAGGACCGGGTACCGGCAAAACAACGACGATCAATACTCTGATTTCCTATTTTGAATCAGAAGGACTGCGCATATTGCTGGCTGCGCCGACCGGCCGGGCAGCCAAACGAATGACGGAGGCGACCGGCTGTGAAGCGAAAACGGTTCACCGGCTTCTGGAAATTGAAGGAAAGCCGGAGCTGTCGGCCCAAGGAGGCTCCTCACAGGACGTTTCCCATAGCGGGGCGGAAAGCTTTGGGAGAAATGAAGAGAATCCGCTGGATGCGGATGTGATTATTATTGATGAGATGTCGATGGTTGACATTTATCTTATGCATGCGCTTTTAAAGGCAGTGACTGTCGGTACCCGCCTGATTATGGTTGGGGATGTGAATCAGCTCCCGTCTGTCGGTCCGGGCAGTGTCCTGAAGGACATCATTGCCTCAGAACAAACGACTGTTGTGCGTCTGACCCGGATTTTCCGGCAGGCCTCGGAGAGCGATATTGTCATGAATGCACATAAAATCAACCGCGGAGAGCATATTGCTCTTGATAATAAGAGCCGGGATTTTTTCTTTCTGCAGCGGCAGGATGCCAATGTGATCATCAGTATTGTGATTCAGCTGATCCGGGAGAAGCTCCCGCGGTATGTGGATGCGGATGCATTTGACATTCAGGTGCTCACACCGATGCGGAAGGGGCTGCTTGGCGTGGAACGGCTGAACCGGATCCTGCAGGAATATTTAAACCCGCCGGATCGCGGCAAGCGTGAGCACGAGCAGAATGGCACGATATTCCGCGAGGGCGATAAGGTCATGCAGATTAAAAACAATTACCAGCTTGAGTGGGAAATCCGCGGACGCTACGGAATTCCCGTTGAGAAGGGGACCGGTATCTTTAATGGCGATATGGGGATTATTCGCGAAATTAATCTTCATACAGAGCGGATAACGGTTGAGTTTGATGAGCACCGTATGGTAGAATATCCTTACAGCGGTCTGGAGGAGCTGGAGCTGTCCTATGCTGTGACCATTCACAAATCACAGGGGAGTGAATATCCGGCGGTGGTGATTCCGCTTTTGACGGGTCCCAGACTGCTGATGAACCGCAATCTGCTCTATACCGCGGTGACCCGCGCGCGTAAATGCGTGACCCTGGTTGGAGACGCGAATACCTTTAACCAGATGATCGACAATATTGTAGAGCAGAAACGCTACACGGCCCTGGATGAGAGGATCCGTGAGCTTTCAGAGGATGTATGCGACAGCGCGAACCGTTCGTAATCCGGGGAAGAGCAATACGAACGTTATGATACAAAACGGAATTCTGAAAAATCTTATATGGCAGACGGGGTACACGGCGGGGAGACTTCTGTACCCGCCGCGCTGTCCGATCTGTGATGCGCTGCTTCCTGCGTGGATACTGCCTCGGAAAGCGCAGGTCATGGAATGGGTCTGTGAGGATTGTCGCAAAAAGCTGCCGTGGGCGATGGAGCCTGCATGTATGAAGTGCGGAAAACCTGTGGGAAATCCTGAAACGGAATTTTGTGAGGATTGTCTTCGAACACCGCACCTCTATGACAGCGGCCGGGCGGCGTTTGTCTATACAGGAGGGATCAGGCGCAGCGTTTACCGGATGAAATTTCAGAACCGCCGCGATTATCTCGATTTTTATGCCGCTGCGATGGTATTTGCCGGAGAGCGGTACCTGAGGTACTGGCGGCCGGACGTCATCGTCCCGGTTCCCATGCACTGGAGAAAACGGGCTGCGCGGGGATATAATCAGGCGGAGCTTCTGGCGGAGAAAATCAGCCGTCTGACCGGTATTCCATGCGACAGGGGGCTGCTTCGATGTACGCGCTATACAGGCAATCAAAAGGAACTGGATCGAAAAGAACGGCTGCGGAATCTCAGGGGAAGCTTTGAAACCGGCAAATGTCGGCCGGATTGTTCCACGGCGGCGCGGGCACTTCTGGTGGATGATGTCTATACGACAGGCAGCACAATGGATGAGGCGGCGCGGGCGCTCAGAGAGGCCGGTATGCGGCAGATATTTTTTCTGGTTATATGTACCGGAAAAGGGAAAAAAAGTTTGCATGACACAAAATCTGTGCTATACTGAAAAAAGTGTGAAGGTTCTGGCCGGGACAGCGCGCAGACCTGCAGCACAGGCGGGACAGGGCGAGTCCTGGCTTGATCAGAGAAGAGGGGAGATCGGGATGGACGGTATTTTGTTTTGGCTTAGCGACAGCCTGTCATGGCTGACAATACCGACAGTGTCGATGACTGTCACAGATGTCATTGAGATTTTGATTCTGGCATTTCTCGTATATAGTATTTTACTTTGGATTAAAAATACAAAAGCATGGAACCTTTTAAAGGGAATGATGACGCTTACAATCTGTATTGCCCTGGTTTATCTCCTGCAGATGACGACGCTGATGTATCTGATGAACCGGCTTGTAGACATTGCGATTACAGTGGCGGTAGTTGTTTTTCACCCGGAGATTCGGAAAGCATTGGAGCACCTTGGGGAGAAGCCTATTTTTTCAGGTATCTTTCAGCTTGGGGATGCCAATAAAAATGTATCGGAACGATTCAGCGACAAGACTGTCAATGAGATTGTGAAAGCATCTGTAGAGATGAGCAGGGCAAAGACAGGCGCGCTGATGGTTATCGAACAGAACATCCGGCTGGCGGAGTACGAGCGGACTGGGATTATGCTGGATTCCATCGTAACCTGTCAGCTTCTGGTCAATATTTTTGAACATAATACGCCGCTTCACGATGGAGCTGTAATTATAAAGGGGAATCGCATTACGGCTGCGACCTGTTACCTGCCGTTATCTGACAATATGATGCTGAATAAGGCTTTGGGTACCAGACACAGAGCGGGTCTTGGCATCAGTGAGGAGACAGACTCACTGACGGTGATTGTTTCTGAGGAGACCGGCGCTATTTCGATTGCCTACAAGGGAGAACTGAAGCATGGGATTTCATCTGAAGAACTGAAACGGCAGCTTGTGATTTTGCAGAACAAATCAGTTGCCCCCAGGAAATTTAAGCTCTGGAAGGGGTGGGCGAAGAGTGAAACAAATGAAACATAAGGGAAACAAAAAACTGCCCGGACGACTGACCAGAAATCTGTCGCTAAAGCTGTTGTCGGTCGGCGTGGCTTTTCTGATCTGGCTTGTGGTGGCAAATGTTGACAATCCTACCCAGTCAAAATTATTCCGGGACATCAAGATTGAAATTATAAATGAAGACAGTGTGACGGAGATTGATAAGGCGTTCGATATCGTTTCCGAGGATTCGGTCGTGATTAAGGTGACGGAACGACGTCGCGTGCTGGAGAATCTTTCTGCTTCCGATTTTACGGTTGTGGCGGACATGGAGAATCTGACGGAAATGAATACCGTGCCGCTGACCGTTACCTGCAGCAACGAAGCCGTGACGCTCGATGAAATTACCGTGGTACCGTCTTCTATGAAAGTAGATCTGGAACAGATTCAGGAAAGCGAATTTGTGGTGACCATAGAGACGACAGGAACGCCGCAGAGCGGCTATGAAGTGGGGACCACTGAGGTGGTGCAGGGTAAGACTGTACAGATTTCGGGGGCGGAGAGCCTTCTTGAAAGAATCGGTACTGTGACCGCTACCGTTTCCGTAAATGGGATTTCCACAGATCAGCGCCTGTCCTCCACACTCACAATTGCCGATAAAAACGGCGATACGCTCAGCGAGACGCAGATGAGCCGCCTGCAGATTAAGGACTCCACGGGAGTATTGCTGTCGGATAATACTGTGAATGTGGATGTGGAGCTGTGGGAGGTGCTGTACGAGGTTCCGATTGAGATTGAGACCAGCGGGAGTCCGGAGAATGGATACGAGATTACCGATGTAAGTACAGTCCCGACTACGGTAAACTTAGTCGGAACACAGGAGGCGCTGGAGACCATAGACTCGCTTGTTGTCAGTACGCCTGTGTCAGTTGCGGGAGCAAACGAGACTTTTACACAGGAGCTGGATATTTCGGAGACTATTAATTCCATGGAGAATGTACGGCTTGCGCAGGGGGTAGATTCAACGATCTCTGTTACGGTTCAGGTGGAAAAGAATGGCAACCAGACAGTACAGATTGCCCTCTCGGATCTGACTGTTCTGAACCGTCCGGAGAATATGGTGCTGACATTTTCTCCGGCTGACGCGATTTCGGTGACGGTTCATGCGGACGACGAAGAAAGCACGATTCTGGCGAGTGAGATTACTGCCACGATAGACCTGGCGGAGTGTAGTGTGGCGGGTGACTATGAGGTACCTGTAACGATTGAATTGCCGGAAGGCTATACTCTGGTATCTGAGGTAACCCTGATTGTGAACGCTGTGGAAACCGAGCAGATTGAAGCAGCAACGGAGGAATGTTTCTGATGGAGAAGAGACTGACTGTAAATAACGAATTGGGTCTCCATTTGCGCCCGGCGGGAGATCTGTGTACGATTGCGATGGAATATGAGTCAAAGATCACATTTTGTTTTCGAGACCGTGAGTACAATGCAAAAAGCCTGCTTAGCGTTTTAAGCGCCTGTGTGCAGAGTGGGGACGAGCTTATAATGAGGTTCGAGGGGCCGGATGAGGCGGCAGCCGCAGAACGTATCTCTGCATTTATTGAGGGGTTGCATTGAACAGCCCCTTTGACTGTGGGGGAATAAAATACAGAAATGCCGGGAGCATGTAAAAGGAAAGGACACCTTATGAAGAAGAAGGAACAGTACAAACGGCTTATTATGTTTGTGGCTTCGGTACTGATCGTCGCAATTCAGACCGGTGTATTCGCATATGCATGGTTTCATGATTATCATACGCCGGCTGTCATCGGCAGAAGATACAGCTTTTGGGGACACTGGGCTCTGATTGCTTTATACGCGTTTCTGGTAGTTGTGGTGTCGAAGCTGTTTTCTGCTTTCAAGGTCGGATATCAGAGAATTCTGGACGTACTGCTTTCACAGATATTTTCTGTTTTGATTGTGAATTTTGTCGTTTATTTACAGCTTGCTCTGATTGGCCGGTGGAAATTTCTGGAGCATATCGGGCCGATGCTCCGTGTATGTGTGATCAATCTGGCCGCGGTGATCATATGGGTTCTCTTTATGCGGTGGATTTACGTAAGGATCTATCCGCCGCACGCGATTCTGCTGATTTATGGAAAGCTTAATCCCAAACCGTTGATGGAAAAAATGAAAAGCCGACGGGATAAGTATATCATCCAGGGAGCGATTTCCCTGGAACGCGGTATAGATGTGATAAAGGATGAGATTTTGAAGCATCAGGCGGTCATGATCTGTGATATCCCTTCACATGAGCGCAATCTGTTTCTGAAATTCTGCTTTGAACATGATATCCGCTGTTATTGTGAACCCAAGATTTCCGATATCATGATTATGAGCTCCGAAGAAATCAATATGTTTGATACGCCTCTTCTGCTATTCCGGAATCGTGGCCTGACGGTGGAGCAGGAGGCTGTCAAGCGCATATTTGATGTGATTATTTCGACCGTGGGGCTGGTTATTCTGTCTCCGCTCTTTCTGCTTATCGCTATTCTGATAAAAGGATATGACGGAGGCCCCGTATTTTACCGGCAGGAGCGGCTTACAAAAGACGGGAAAATATTTATGGTGTTTAAATTCCGGAGCATGAGGGTGGACTCAGAAAAGAGCGGCGCCCGTCTTGCCGCGAAGGGCGACAGCCGCGTGACCCCGATAGGGAATGTGCTGCGCAATATTCACTTTGATGAGCTCCCACAGCTGCTGAATATCATTGCCGGAGATATGTCGCTGGTGGGACCAAGGCCGGAGCGCCCGGAGATTGCCGCGGAATACGAAAAGGAAATACCGGAGTTTTCCTATCGACTGAAAGTAAAAGCGGGTCTGACCGGCTATGCGCAGGTGTATGGAAAATACAATACAAAGCCTTATGATAAGCTGAAGCTGGATCTGACCTACATCGAAAATTTTTCATTTCTTCTGGATCTGCAGCTGATAGCGACGACGGTAAAGATATTATTCCAGAAGGAAAATACGGAAGGAGTAGAGCAGTGGCAGAAAACCGCGTCTGTGGGCGGACCACAGTATGTTGGAAATGAGGTTCCGGGAGATATAGACCCTGGCATGCGGAAGACCGCCGCAGATACGAATGACAGGGGCGTCGGCGTGGAGTCGGCAGCAGGCAACGCGAGGCCGACTGTGGATGAACAGCCGCTTGTTTCTGTCATCATACCGGCTTACCGGTGCGCGCACACAATCCGGCGCGCAATCGATTCCGCTCTGGCTCAGGAGGTCCCTGTGGAGATACTGGTGCTGGATGACTGCTCGCCTGATAACCTGCACTCTGTAATGAGGAAATATCGGAGAACGGGGCAGGTGCATTATTATAAAAATGAGAAAAGCCTTGGCGCAGCAGGCACACGTAATCGTGGCGTGCAGATGGCCAAAGGAAAATACATTGCCTTTCTGGATGCGGATGACTGGTGGGAAGAGCGAAAGCTGAAAAAACAGCTCGCCCTGCTGGAAGCGGATACGTCGGTTGTGGGCGCGACAGGATATGAATCGGCCGCGCCGGTTTTATGTGCGACGGGAAGGGAGCTGATTACACCGGAAGGGAAACCGACCGGTCATGTGATCCCTGTGTGTGAGAGGATCACTTATCGGCGGCTTTTGCTCCACAACTGTATCAATTGCTCTTCAGTGGTGGTACGGGCAGATGTGGCGCGGGAATTCCCGATGGAGTATGAGGACAGCCATGAGGACTATATCACATGGCTGCGGATACTGAAAAAATATGGCTGCGCGGTCGCGGTGAACGAGCCTTTACTGAAGTACCGCCTGAGTGCGTCCGGAAAATCGGGAAACAAGCTGCAGTCTGCGCGTATGACATATCATGTATATCGCTATGTAGGGTATGGAAGAATAACTTCTGTATTCCTGTTCTGTGCCTATGCGTTCAATGGAGTGAGGAAATACACAGGGGCTTATCTGAGACGGTAGGGAAGCTTAGGGGAATCAGTACCCGCTGCAGTAAAACGCTGCTGGCCGCAGCGAGCCTGACATTCGCCGTCAGGCTGCGAAAAACACGTTTTTCGTGTGTAATGAAAAATTATGGAGGACAGATTATGATTCAGAAGCTGATAGAGAACATCAAAAAGACCAACGCGCCGATTGTGGCAGGCTTAGATCCCATGCTGAGCTATATTCCTGAGCAGATAAAAAGGACTGCTTTTGCGGAGTATGGAGAGACGCTGGAGGGAGCTGCAGAGGCAGTATGGCAGTTTAATAAAAAAATTATTGACGCGATTTATGATCTGATACCTGCGGTGAAGCCGCAGATTGCGATGTATGAACAGTTTGGACTTCCGGGTCTGGCAGTCTTTAAAAGGACGGTAGACTACTGCAAGGAAAAAGAGCTGGTTGTGATTGGGGATGTAAAACGGGGCGACATCGGTTCTACATCCGCTGCATACGCGGCTGCGCATCTGGGACGGGTTCAGGTAGGCGAAAAGCTTCTGACGCCGTTCGGTGAGGATTTTGCGACAGTGAATCCGTACTTTGGTATAGATGGAATTAAGCCCTTTCTGGATGTATGCCGTGAAGAAAAGAAAGGTATTTTTATCCTGGTCAAAACCTCGAATCCGTCGAGCGGGGAGTTCCAGGATCGTCGGATTGAGGAACTGCCCATTTCCGGTCAACGGAGGCCGGCAGACGGAAAAGATCGCCCACTGTACGAGATAGTAGGTGAGAAGGTGGCGGAATGGGCGGAATCCTGCATGGGTGATACCTACAGCTATGTCGGTGCGGTAGTCGGTGCGACCTATCCGGAGATGGGAAAGGTGTTGCGCCGGATTATGCCAAATTCCTATATTCTGGTGCCTGGCTACGGTGCACAGGGCGGCAAAGCGGAAGACCTGGTACATTACTTTAATGAAGACGGACTTGGAGCGATCGTCAATTCCTCCCGTGGAATTATAGCGGCTTATAAGCAGGAAAAATATGCTTCTTTTGGTCCTGACCATTTTGCGGAGGCAAGCCGTGCGGCAGTTATGGATATGATAGAGGATATCGGACAGGCGCTTTCGCATCGGTAAAGGATATGGTGCCCGGCGCTTTCACATCGGTAAAGGATACGGTGCCCGGCGCTTTCACACCGGTAAAGGGTACAGCGCCAGACGCTTTCACATCGGTAAAGGATAAGGCGCCGGGCGCTAAGAGTATGAAGCGTCATTTGCTTTGCCACGGGCAGCAACAGGACATGTATGAGATAGCAGGAGAAGAGCATGGCAGAAAAATCAATGCAGCGGGCGGTCGTTTTATCGCAGAGAATGATCGCGGATCAGATATACAGCATGTGGCTCAGGGCGGATTCCATCGCGCAAAATGCAGCACCGGGGCAGTTTGTCTCAGTATACTGCAAGGATTCGGGACGAATGCTTCCACGCCCTATCAGTATTTGTGAGAACGACAGCGAAAGTGGCGCATTGCGGCTGGTGTACCGGATTGTCGGAAAGGGCACCGCGGAGTTTGCCGGCTGCCGGGAAGGGGACACACTGGATATCCTGGGGCCGCTTGGGAATGGCTTTCCGACGGAAAGATGTCCGGCAGGGCGCACGGCATTTCTGATTGGCGGAGGAATCGGGATTCCGCCGATGGTGGAGCTCTCAAAGAGGCTGGAGGGAAATGTGCAGGTGATTGCGGGATACCGGGACGAACTATTTTTAACGGAAGAGCTGTCTGCGCATGGGAACCTGTATCTTTCGGTTGAAAGCGATGCGGCGTTCAGAAATGCTGTAGCTGCGGAAGCATCAGGAGCGGATTTTTATCTGGAAGGGTATCCGGCGACACATGGGAACGTATTAGACTGTATTCGCGAAAATGGTCTTCATGCGGATGTGATTTATGCCTGTGGCCCGACTCCGATGCTGAGGGCAGTCAAAGCCTACGCGCAGGAAAACAGAGTAGAATGCTGGCTTTCACTGGAGCAGCGGATGGCATGCGGCATTGGAGCATGTCTTGCCTGCGTCTGCGAATCGCGGGAGACAGATGCGCACTCTCAGGTGAGAAATAAACGTGTCTGCAGGGAAGGCCCTGTGTTTGCAGCGGAGGACGTGGTTTTGTAGGGAAGGCCCTGTGTTTGGAGGGGCGGTGGTGGTTGTTGAGTCATATCCCGGTGTAGGCGCCCCCGGGGCGTAGAGGGATGGCGTGTGGCGGGGTATGTTGAAAAAAAAAA
>JAJQIE010000108.1 GCA_021199395.1 Lachnospiraceae bacterium
CATCAGCGAGCATGGGGATTTTATAACACATTCGTGCAAAACGAGCGCTACCAGCCGAGCGCTCCATAAAGCAGCGTCTCCAGCACATGGAAGCGGCTCACCGCAAGCATTACCAGAAAATATCCCAGAAGGATCAGATATGCCGCCCTGTCACTTCCCTTATACACAAGCGGGCGCATTTTTGTCCTGCCCTCGCCGCCATGATAGCCCCGCGCTTCCATCGCCATCGCCAGATCATTTGCCCGGCGAAATGCCGAAATAAACAGCGGCACCAGAAGCGGCACCATATTTTTAGCCTTCTGGATCAGGTTTCCTGACTCAAAATCCGCTCCGCGCGCCTGCTGCGCCTTCATGATTTTATCCGTTTCCTCCATCAGAATCGGAATAAACCGGAGCGCAATCGACATCATCATCGAAATCTCATGTACCGGCACGCGAATCTTTTTCAGCGGAGAAAGTGATTTTTCCAGCCCGTCCGTCAGGTCGTTCGGCGTCGTGGTCAGAGTCATCACAGAAGATCCGATAATCAGGTAGATCAGGCGAACTGCCATAGACACAGCCGTCCGGATGCCTTCTTCCGTAATCGAAAAAATCCAGAATTTCACAACCACCGTCCCCTGCACCAGAAACAGATTGAATATCACTGTGATCATCAGCAGCATGATAATGGATCTCAGTCCCTTAATCATAAATTTAAAGGGGACTCTGGAAAGCCGGATCACAGTGGCAAGAAACAGGGTCGCCACCAGATAGGCTTCGATGCTTCCAAACGCAAACAGGGATATGATAAATACCAGTGTTCCTGCGAGCTTTACTCTTGGGTCCAGTTTATGAAGGACAGAATCTGTCGGATAATATTGGCCGATTGTAATCTCTCTTAACATGGTGTGCTTCTTTCTTTGTCTGTATTTTTCTGTGAGCTGCGATCACTCATGGATATACCACAGGCTTCCCCTTCGCGCAGCGAATTTGCATGGGGAAGCCGTCCTGCCCTCGAACGCAGTGAGGGGGCGTTTCCACAGGCTTCCCCTTCGCGCAGCGAATTTACATGGGGAAGCCGTCCTGCCCTCGAACGCGGTGATGGGCGTTTCCAAACATGACTACATCTTTCTCAGACACGCTGCGATCGAGTCCGCCGCTTCCCCGGCGGTCGATGCGTCCGTATCGACGTCCCAGCCAAGCGCTGCGAGCTCATTCATCAGATATATTTCCTGCGGCGCAGCCAGTCCGACTGCTTCCAGCTCTTTGTAATGATGAAAAACCCTGCGCGGAGTGTCATCAAACATGACCTCGCCCCTGTTCATCACGATAATACGCTCCACGTAGCGGGCGACGTCCTCCATACTGTGAGATACCAGGATTACGGTAATCTTCCGTTCGCGGTGCAGACGCGCCACCTGCTCCAGAATATCATCCCGTCCTCTCGGATCCAATCCGGCAGTCGGCTCATCAAGCACCAATACCTCCGGCTCCATCGCCAGGATACCGGCGATAGCCGCGCGGCGTTTCTGACCGCCGGAAAGCTCAAATGGGGACACCTTATAATATTCTTCTCCAAGGCCGACCATCTGCAGAGCCTCTTTTGCGCGGCGCTCTATTTCTTCCTGCTCCAGTCCAAGGTTTTTCGGTCCAAAGCAGACATCCGTAAACACATCCGTCTCAAACAACTGATATTCCGGATACTGAAACACCAGCCCGACCTTGCTGCGGAGCTGCTTCATGCTGTAGCCCTCCGCGTAAATATTCTCGCCATTATAATAAATCGTACCGGAGGAAGCCTTCAGCAATCCGTTCAGATGCTGGATCAGAGTCGATTTCCCCGACCCTGTATGGCCAATTATCCCGATAAACTGCCCGTCCGGCAGTTCCAGATTCACGTCCTTCAGCGCATGCTGCTCATACACAGTACCGCTGCTGTAGACATAGCTTAGATGCTCAATTTTAATTGACAAGTATCATTCCTCCCCAACGCCCGCCAAAGTAAGCGTGTCGTGCTCAACCATCTCATTGTGTTCTGGCTGCCCCGGCTGCATTTTCATGCTCAGCACGGTACTTTTGCAGCGCATCCACAAGCTCTTCATTTGACAGGATGTCCGGCGGCAGGTCAAAGCCCTGCTCACGCAGTCTGTGTGTGACCAGCGTCGCCTGGGGCACGTCCAGCCGATAGGATTTCAGCTCCTCTACCCGTGCAAACACTTCATGAGGCGCCCCCTGCATGACAATCTTTCCGTCATCCATGACAAAAACCCTGTCCGCATCTATCACTTCCTCCATATAATGAGTGATCAGGATTACCGTTACATGCTCCTTCTGGTTCAGTTCACGAACCGTCGCAATAACTTCCCTGCGGCCATTTGGATCCAGCATGGCAGTCGGCTCGTCGAGCACGATACATTTCGGGCGCATCGCCACTACCCCGGCAATCGCCACACGCTGCTTCTGCCCGCCGGAAAGCCTGTTCGGTGAATGGGAACGGTACTCCCACATGCCGACCGACCGCAGGCTTTTTTCCACACGCTCCCAGATTTCCTGCTGTGGCACACCCATATTCTCCGGGCCAAAGCCGACGTCCTCATCCACGATCGTCCCGATAATCTGATTGTCCGGGTTCTGGAAGACCATCCCGGCGCTCTGCCGGATTTCCCAGAGCTTTGACTCATCCTGCGTATTCTTTCCGTCTACGTAAAGCGTCCCCTCGCTCGGAAGAAGAAGTGCGTTGATATGCTTTGCCAGCGTAGACTTTCCTGAGCCATTATGCCCTAAAATGGCAATAAAATCACCGGCCTGGACATCCAGATCCACGCCGTCTACCGCCCTTTGCCTGGACTCTACATTTCCATTCTCGTCCAGCTTTAAATAATCAAAAGCGAGCTTTGTTGCCCTGATAATTCCCATCTTATTTCAATTCCTCCGCTGCATTGAGTCGTATTATATCAACTCACTGCATAAAAAGCAAGGCTAAAAAAGTGTGCTTCTCACATACTCAAAAAAATTTACTAAACTTCAGGAAGCACATTTTTTTGCCACGCCGAATGCGTATTGCGAGGCAATAAAATTCCATACGCATTCGTGCGCATTAATTTTTTAACATACAGGGAAGTCTGGAGTACTTTCCTGTATGTTAAAAAATCCTGCGCCACAGATACAGTAAGGGGATTGCCCTTTTACTGTACATGGCACAGGATCTGGTAAACCGTATCGTTAAATGGTCGCTGTCGAGCTTCCGATGACCAGCTCCGCGTCAAAAATCAGGCGCTTTTCCACCTGCTTCTTTTTGATCAGATCAAACATCAGCGCGATGGTCGCCTCCGCCATTTCCCGGCGCGGCTGACGGATGGTCGTAATCGACGGCTCGTAGTACGCCGCCATCTCCAGGCCGTCAAATCCCGCTACCGAATAATCCTGCGGGATTCGTTTTCCCGCGTCAAACAGCGCCTTGCATGCTCCGACCGCCATTCGGTCCGATATCGCGTAAATGCAGGTAAACTCTCTGCCGGATTCCAGCAGATCCCGCGTCAGCTTGTAGCCGCTCTCCATGGAAAAGGTCTGCAGGTTCTCCGGCGTCCATGCCACCAGTCCCGCGTCATATTCGATTCCATGCGCGCGCAGGGATTCAATATAGCCTTTATGGCGCAGCATACCGACGCTGGCGTCATCCTTATTTGCGGCCAGCAGGGCGATTTTTTTATGTCCGCACTCACAGAGATAATCGACCATCTTCCGGCTTTCCTTCCTGTGGTCGACCGTAACCGCCGCATATCCGTCCTCAATATCAGCTGCATCCACGGTACTGAGCACGAACGGGACGCCCAGCTGCCGCAGCTTCTCATCCTTCCGGTTCGTCACGCCGCCCAGAAAAACAATTCCCTTCAGCCTTTTTTCCTTCTCAAGCTGCAGGGCAACGTCCACCTCATCCTCGAATTCCTCCACATGCTGCAGCACAAAGGAATACTTTTTTCGGTTTGTCTCCCGCTCCAGCACCTGAATCATGTCGCTGAAAAAAGGATTGCTGATACCTTTGATCAGCACGGCGATGGTATTGGAAGCGGAACGCTTCAGATTGCGCGCGCTGTTGTTAGGCACATAATTGTATTCCCTGATCGTCTCCATGACCTTCGTTCTGGTCTCTTCATTTATATCAGGGTGATTATTGATCGCTCTGGATACCGTACTCACGCCGACGCCGCAAAGCCTGGCGATTTCCTTTATTGTCATCTGTTCCATATCATAATCCTCTTCCTGTAGCACTGTGTCCGATTATAACAATTTGCCTCATAAAATGCAAGGCGAACCAGCGAAAAGGCAGGCGGACAGTGCCTCACAGCAAGAGTGATATCAGGAGTCGGCGCGTATCCCTGTCCGTCCATAGACCTCGTTCACCCGCCGGATTTTCCGCGCAAGCGCTTCGGTAAATTCTCCAGGAAGCATACGCCACGCCCAGTTTGTACCAAGTGTGGACGGCTGGTTCATCCGGGCTTCCGCTCCAAGGCACAGATAATCCTGCATCGGAATGACCGCGGTATCCGCAACACTCGCAAGCGTCAGGCGGATAAACGCCCACACAGTCTCGCGGCGATCCCTGTCATCCAGGCAAAGGTACTCCGCGGCAAGCGCACGATCCTCCTTTGTGAGCTCGTCATACCACGCCGCGAGCGTCTGATTGTCATGCGTACCAGTATAAACCACGCAGTTTTGCGGGTAATTATACGGCATATAATCTCCGGCCTCGCTCGAGTCGAAGGCGAACTCCACAACCTTCATCCCCGTATAGCCGCTCTCAGAAACCAGCCTCCTCACACTTTCCGTCACTAAGCCAAGATCCTCCGCGATAATCGGTACGCTGCCAAAGTGGTCCTTCAGCGCGTGGAACAGCTTCATGCCCGGTCCCGGCTGCCATACGCCGTCGGCCTCGGTTTTCGCGCCGTAGGGAACCGCAAAATATTCGTCAAAGCCGCGAAAATGATC
>JAJQIE010000318.1 GCA_021199395.1 Lachnospiraceae bacterium
CCCTTCCTTCAGCGCCAGCTCACGCTTTCCGGCAAGCTCGTCATACTGCTGCTGCAGTTCAGCCATGGTTCCGGAGGTACGATAATATCCGAGCTGGCAGCGCGCGGCGGCCTCATCGATCAGGTCGATCGCCTTATCCGGTAAATAACGGTCATTGATATAGCGTTTTGAAAGCTTTACTGCGGCATTCAGCGCCTCATCCGTGATGCGGACGCCATGGTGCCGCTCATACTGGCCGCGCAGCCCTTTTAAAATCGCTACTGCCTCCTCTTCCGAGGGTTCCTCCACTGTCACAGGCTGGAAGCGTCTTTCCAGGGCGGAATCTTTTTCTATATATTTTCGATATTCATTGATTGTCGTAGCGCCGATCAGCTGCAGCTCGCCCCTGGAAAGCGACGGCTTCAGGATATTGGAGGCATCAAGAGCCCCCTCCGCGCCTCCCGCCCCAATAATTGTATGCAGCTCATCTACAAACAGAAATACATCCCCGCTGTCTATCACCTCACTGATGATCCGTTTGATACGTTCTTCGAATTCGCCGCGATATTTACTGCCTGCTACCATGCCAGCCATATCGAGGGTCACTACGCGCCTGTTCCTCATCGGTTCCGGAACCTGCCCGTACGCAATCTTCTGCGCCAGACCCTCCACGATCGCAGTCTTGCCCACCCCAGGCTCTCCGATCAGGCAGGGGTTATTTTTCGTCCGTCTGCTCAGGATCTGAATGATTCGCTCTGTCTCCTGCTCACGTCCCACTGTGACATCCAGTTTGTGAGCCCTGGCCAATGCGGTCAGATCCCGGCTGTACTGGTCCAGCATCGGAGTCGTGCTCGCCCCATTTCCCTCATTTCGAACCTGTTTTACAAGCTCGCGGTACTTTTCCTCAGGAATTCCTGTCACTTCGATAATATCTGAAAACAGCTTCTGCAGATTAATCCCCATCGTATGGAGCAGTCGGGTCGCTACACATTCCACATCCTTCAGCATGGCCAGAAGAATATGCTCTGTCCCTGTTTCCGGACTGTCAAAAAACCGTGCCAGCTCCTCGCTTTCCTCCAGCACCGACTGTGCTCTCGGAGACAGTCCCTCCGGCTCTTTTATCGCCAGATCACCCTCCGGGGCAATCAGCCGGTCAATCAGAGACAGCAGCTTTTCCTCTTCAACGTGGTTTGCCCGCAGAATTTCGCCCGCAGACCCATTCTTCTCCTGTACCAGCCCAATCAGCAGATGTTCCGATCCAATATAGCCGTGGCCGCAGCTTTTCGCAGCCCGTTCCGCCAGACGTCTGGCCTGACGCGCACTTTCTGTAAAATTATACTGCATGACCCTCCTCCAAAATCATTCTATTTTGATTTCAGCGCCGTTTTCCGAGAGCAGCTCCCCATAGATATCATCTACCATAGCATGCACATCCGCGCGGGAAATATTCTTGCAGATTCCCTTGGCAAGCATGATTCGCAGGCGTTCCCGCATCTCTTCTCTGGCTCTTGCACAGTCATCATTTACTGCTATCACCGCCCCGCGTCTCCGGTCAATTGTCACAAAGCCTTCCTCTCTCAATACGGCATACGCTTTGTTTACCGTGTGCATATTGATCCCAATATCTTCCGCCAGCCGACGTACAGAAGGAAGCGCGTCGCCCTCCTGTATCACCGAGCGCGCGATTCCCAGTACAATCTGATTCCTAAGCTGCATATACAATGCTTCTTCACTTTGAAAATCAATCTCTATCAGCATATGTCTCCATTCTGATTTCCGGCCACAGGTCCTGCCTGTCCGGACTCGTATTTTCCATTCCGCAAAAGGGATCTGACTTTACAGGTCGATAAAGTCTACGTCCACATTTTCACTGTCGGTCCTGGCTTCCTTCGATGGCTCGTACCGTACCTTTTCTCTCTGAGGCTCGTATTCCGGCATCTGTTTCGTCTGTTTTTTTGCCCTGGAAGGCCTGGGAACCGTAGTCGGGTCATCCGTCATCTCAGGCTTCACAGACTTCTCCAGCTGCTTATCCAACTCATAGAAGGTGTCGCGTCCGGTCCGGTCAAACTCATCCGATTCGAAGGTGCTGTTTTCCGCTTCATTCGCAGCTGGCTGCTGTGTATCCTCTTCCACTGCCTGCTTTTGCGCCTTCTTTTTCTTACGCTTCTTCTGTCTGGGCGTTTTTTCCCGCTGCTTTTCCTGACCTCTCTGGTCAGATGAATAGTCCAGTCCTCTGTACGTATTCAGCTCCGACTTCATGTCCTTGTTTTTCAGAAGCAGGTTGATCACCACAAAAAGCAGCACCACGCACAGGCCGATCATTCCATACAGGATCTTCATCATCAGATCCACGCGATCCCGATAGTAAACCGTCTCTGATTTTAAAGCAGTAATCGTACTCTCCGCCTCTTCAAGTGTCTCCCTCGCCACGCTCACATAGCGGGGATCCTCCGTCTCGGCCTCTGTTTCCTCTTCCGTCTGCGTCTGCGTCTCAGTCTGAACCTCCGTCTCAGCCGCAGCTTCCTCTGTGACATAAAGATAGTAGGAATAAGCGTCCCCGTTCTCCGCCACTACCGTGATCGTCACCGTGGTCGATCCATCTGTAAGCTCAGTACCGCTGACACTGTCAATATAAGCGGCGCTGTTCGTCGGCGTCGGATCCAGAGACAGCTCGGCAGTCCCGGCAGGAACTGTAATATTATATTCCGTTGTCCCATACGCAAAATCAGGGGAAACTGTCGCTCCCTCTGTCATAATTCCCAGTGAAGAAAGAGAATTGTCCGCCGAGAGACTGTCCGCCAGAGCAGGGGCGGCACACACAAACAGCGCCATCACCAGAAGCAGCAACGACAGGCATTTTTTCCATCTTCTGTTCCCTATTATCTGATTTATCATTATCTATGCTCTCCTTATCCTGAACCCGGTTCTGTCTACAGCCTTTTCCACGCTTTACGCCTCATCAATAGCCCTGCCGATGTCATTGCGGTAATATTTATTTGCAAAAGAAACCCACTGAACCGCCTCATAGGCATTGGCACGGGCCGTTTTCAGATCGGCTCCCGTCGCGGTCACGCCGAGCACGCGGCCCCCATTTGTCACAATACCCTCTCCACGCTTTGCCGTCCCGGCATGGAATACATAATAGCCGTCCTTCCCTTGAAAGGCATCCAGGCCATCGATTTTCAGACCCTTTTCATAATGAACCGGGTAGCCATCAGAGGCAAGCACAACACAGACCGCCGCATTGTCCTCAAATTCCAGATCTACCTGATCCAGCGTGCCGTCGATACAGGCCTCAAACACGTCAATGATATCCGTCTTCATGCGCGGAAGCACGACCTGCGCTTCCGGATCGCCAAATCGCGCATTGTACTCCAGCACCTTAGGCCCATCCTCTGTCAGCATCAGCCCAAAGAAAATAATCCCATGGAACGGACGCCCTTCCGCCGCCATCGCGTCAACTGTCGGCTGATAAATGTATTTGCGGCAGAACTCATCCACCTCCTCCGTATAAAACGGGCTGGGTGAAAAGGTTCCCATGCCTCCGGTATTCAGGCCTGTGTCGCCGTCCCCGGCGCGCTTGTGATCCTGCGCGGAGGTCATAGGTTTGATCGTTTTACCATCTACATAGGAAAGAACCGATACCTCGCGTCCGGTCATAAACTCCTCGATCACCATGCAGTTTCCGGCGCTGCCGAATTTCTTATCCAGCATAATTTCCTTTACGCCATCCTTCGCCTCTTCCAGCGTATTGCAAATCAGCACACCCTTTCCCAGCGCCAGCCCATCCGCCTTCAATACAATCGGAAGCTTCGCAGATTCCAGATACGCAAGCGCCGCGTCGGCATCCGTAAAGCTCTCGTACGCCGCGGTCGGTATCCCGTATTTCTTCATCAGATCCTTTGAGAATGCTTTTGAGCCCTCCAGACTCGCGGCGTTTTTCCTCGGTCCGAATACCCTGAGTCCCTGGGCTTCAAACACATCCACAATACCGCCGACCAGCGGATCGTCCATCCCGATCACAGTCAGGTCAATTCC
The DNA here is from genome assembly GCA_021199395.1 of Lachnospiraceae bacterium. Taxonomy (GTDB): domain Bacteria; phylum Bacillota; class Clostridia; order Lachnospirales; family Lachnospiraceae; genus Choladousia. The sequence goes on from JAJQIE010000318.1 coordinate 4,018, forward strand.
CTTCTCCTTTGCGAACGCCGCCAGACGGTCAAATTCCATCGCGCCGATCGCAACGCACTCCGCGTATTCCTCAATCCCGGCATTGCCCGGCGCGCAGTATATCTTATCCACCTTAGGGCTCTGCGCTACCTTCCATGCAATCGCATGCTCTCTCCCGCCGCTTCCTACAATCAAAACCTTCATATTATAATATCCTCCATGGAATCCTCGTAACAGCTCAGAACAGCATTGAGCTGAAAAAGCCTGCTGTTCTGAATATCTGCAGATCTTATGTATACAGTACCCTGCCGTCCTGCACCTGTACCCTGCCATTTGCAATCATCTGGATCGCCTGCGGAAGAATGATCCATTCCGCCTGCTCCATCACTCTGCGCTGCAGCACCTCCGGCGTATCTCCCTGCTGTACTTCCACCGTTTTCTGCAAAAGAATCGGGCCGGTATCCGTACCTCCATCCACAAAATGCACGGTCGCGCCGGTCACCCTCACGCCACGCGCAAGCGCCATCTCATGTACCTTCAGGCCGTAGCAGCCGGTTCCGCAAAAGGACGGGATCAGCGCCGGATGAATATTAATGATGCGGTTCGGAAACGCGTCAACCACACACTGCGGGATCACAACCAGGCAGCCGGCGAGCACGACCAGATCCGCCTCCGACTCCAAAAGCATCTGAAGCAGCGCCTGATTGAACGCATCCGGCTCCGGGTATTGCTTCCTGGTGATACACGCAGTCGGAATCCCCGCCTTTTTTGCCCGCTCAAGCGCATAGGCTTTCGTACTGTTGCTGATCACCTGGACAACTTTGGCGTTTGTGATGCTGCCATCCGCGATTGCGTCCAGGATCGCCTGGAGATTGGTCCCGCCACCGGAAACCATCACTGCCAGCTTTAGCATAATTCAACTCCTTTTTCTCCGGCCTCTATATGGCCGATCTCATACACAGTCTCGCC
>JAJQIE010000123.1 GCA_021199395.1 Lachnospiraceae bacterium
AAAAGGTTTTTTATGAAAAGCTGAATCAGATGCTGGAGCTGACGATGCAGCAGCTGCTGGATCGGTTTGAGATTCAGGCAGAAAAAAGTGTCTACAATTTCCCATTTCTGATGGGGCAGGGCATCTGGCTGGATTCCGATAAGCTTGGTCCGAGAGACAGCATTCGGGAGGTTTTAAAGCACGGGACGCTTTCAATCGGATTTATCGGCCTTGCGGAAACTCTCACGGCACTCTATGGGAAGCACCATGGCGAGAGCCGGGAAACGCAGGAAAAGGGTCTGGCGATCATCGGTTATATGCGCGATTTCTGTGACCGAAAGTCGCAGGAGCTGAAGATGAATGTCACACTTCTGGCGACCCCGGCGGAGGGGCTTTCCGGACGATTCCTCCGGATTGATCAGAAGCGCTATGGCAGGATTCCTGGGGTCACTGACCGGGAATATTATACGAACAGCTTTCATATTCCGGTCTGGTATCCGATCTCAGCATATGATAAAATACGGCTGGAGGCGCCTTATCATGCGCTTTGCAATGCCGGGCATATCAGCTATGTAGAGCTGGACGGCGACACAACGAAGAACGTAGAGGCCTTCGAGACAGTCGTGCGCTGGATGCATGACTGCGGCGTCGGCTATGGCAGCATCAACCATCCGGTGGACCGCGATCCCGTCTGCGGTTATGTGGGTGTGATCGGGGATGTGTGTCCGCGCTGCGGCCGCCGGGAGGGCGAATCCATCGCCCCGGAGCGGATCGATGAGCTGAGAAAGATGTATCCGGAGATGCCGGCATTTCAGGGGATTGAGTGATTGCCATGATGCGCTGTACAAAGATTGTAAGGATGCATTCCTGAGTGTTTGCAATGATAAAAAAACAGAGAAAGGATAATAAGACAATGACAGTGAAAATGAATGTAGAAGAAAAAATGGGGCAGGGAGTCGGCTTTGAACGGATTCGGCGCATCACAGGCTACCTGGTAGGAACGATGGACAAGTGGAACGACGCGAAACGTGCTGAAGAGCGTGACAGAGTAAAGCACGGGCTCTCTCATGCTTGACCTCGCCGGTATTGTCAGTGACAGCATTGTGGACGGGCCGGGGATTCGCACGACGATCTTCTGCCAGGGCTGTCCGCATCACTGTCCCGGCTGTCAGAACCCGGAGACATGGCCTTTCGGCGTCGGCACGCCGATGGATCCGGAAACAGTCGCCCAAATTGTCCGGCAAAATCCGCTCGTGCGCGGAGTTACATTTTCAGGCGGGGAGCCATTTGCGCAGGCAGGAGAGTTCGCCAGACTTGGCAGACTGCTGAAAGCGGACGGATATGAAATTGCGGCCTATACGGGTTTTCTCTTTGAAACACTTCTGGAGGGAACAGGGGAGCAGCGCCAGCTTCTGGAAACGATCGATGTGCTGGTCGACGGCCCCTTTCTGATGAAAGAGAGAAGCCTTGAGCTGAACTTTCGCGGAAGCAGGAATCAGCGGATCCTGGATGTGCCGGAAAGCCTGAAAAAAGGAACCGCGGTGCTGCAGACCAGCAGGCGGTGGCTTGGGGAATATGAATGAAGTGTGCCGGAAGGGAATTTTGAGACCTTTTATGGAGCAGGTGCGGGGCGAATATGCGCCCTGGCATTTGCTTCATTTTTTTGCAGAGAAAAGACTTGACAACATGACTGACATAGTGTACTATTCAACTAGTGCACTAATACATAAGGCTGTCACCCTGTAAAGGGGACAGACCGGGAAAGGAGATCGGAATGGAGTATAATACGGCGATACCGATTTACCTTCAGGTTATGACCTCGATAAAACGTGATATTGTGACCGGACGAATAAAGCCGGGCGCGAAGCTGCCGTCCGTGAGGGATCTGGCGCTCCAATACTCGATCAACCCGAATACCGTGAGCCGGGTATATCGTGAACTGGAGACGGAGGAGCTCTGTTTTACCCGCCGAGGCATGGGGACCTTTGTGACAGAGGATGCCGGGCGGGTCGAGAAGCTGCGGGAGGATATGGCGCAGGAGCTTGTGCGGGAGTTCCTTGCGGGTATCCGCCAGCTTGGCATGACGGACGAAGAGGCGCTGCAGCTTCTGAAGCAGTACAGAGAGCGGGAGAAGATGACAGGGACGGCATGATTATGGAGGTATTTGCGATGGAATACGGCATTCCCCGCAATATGCCCCAATGCCGCGTGTGACGATTGGAGGAGAAAAGGAAAATGCTGGAATGCAATGAGATTATGAAAACCTATGGCAGAAAGACAGCGGTAGACCATGTCTCGCTGAAGCTGGAGCCGGGCAGGATCTACGCGATGCTTGGACCGAACGGCAGCGGTAAGACGACGCTCATGAAGATGGCGGTGGGCCTGGTAAAGCCAAATTCCGGAGAGTTTTTGTATAATGGGAATCCGGTGGGACGGGAAAGCCGCCGCGAGATTGCCTATATGTCCACAGAACCTTATTTTTACGGCTGGATGACGGCTGGGGACGTTGGCAGATATTACGGCGATTTCTTTGAGGATTTTTCGATGGAGCGCTACCTTTACCTGCTGGATCGGATGGAGCTGACGCCGGAGATGAAGGCAAAAGCGCTTTCCTCCGGCATGATGGCGAAGCTGAAGATCGCGGTTACGATGGCGCGGAAGGCAAGGGTCTATCTTCTGGATGAGCCGCTCAATGGCATTGACCTGCTGGCGCGGGACGTGATCATCCGATCCGTTCTGGAGGAATGTGCAGACGACGTCGCTCTTGTCATATCGAGCCATCTGGTGGATGAGCTTGAGCGCGTAGTGGATACGGCGATTTTCATGAAAGAGGGTCGGCTCGCGATGATGGGAGATATCGAGGAGCTGCGCATGCGGCAGGGGAAATCTGTCGTAGACCTGTACAGAGAAATCTATGGACACGGAGGGGAAGAGACATGCTGAAGCTGATGAAATACGAATTTCGCAAGACCATGTTTTCGAAAATGATTTTACTGGCAATTACAGCCGTTTTCGAAGCTCTGTTTCTGGCGGGCATTTTCCTGGACTGGGAGAATGGCATTGTGTTTGGAGTGATGGGTCTGGTGCTGTGCACATTTATCGGTATCTTTTATATTGGGCTGGAGAGCCTGCTGGTTTTTCACAGGGACCTGAACACAAAGCAGAGCTACATGCTCTTTCTCACCCCGCGCAACAGCTATCAGATTCTTGGGGCAAAGGTTCTGGAGAACGGCATTTCCCTGTTTCTGGCAGGCTGCTTTTTCATCGTACTCGCCGCGGCGGATTATACGGTCGCGGTAGTCCGGCTCGGAGGGTTTAAGGAGCTGCTGGATATGGTTGAAGCGTTTTTGACAATGATTCAGATTGAGGTCGATATCACAGTGGTGGATTCTGTGGTTGCTGTTTTAGAGGTGCTTGCTCTCTGGCTGATGACCATCGTGACCGGCGCTCTGGCAATTGTCCTTTCCGCTACGGTGCTTGCGGGAAAACGGTTCAGCGGTCTTGTCAGCTTTCTGATATTTATGCTGATCACCTGGGGCTGTAATACACTGATCAATCATATCCCGGAGCTCTCGACAATGACCTTTACGTATCTTGTGCAGGCGCTCGCCGCTCTGCTGCTCACCGTGGTGATGTATGTGGTCTCAGGCTGGGTTATGGAGCGGAAGCTGAGCGTGTGAAAAATAAGAAATAATACGGAAAAGTATCCAAAAACCGGACAAATTGGTCATTCTGTCGGTAGAAAAATTCACATGTGAGTGTTATACTGTGCGTGACCAAAAAGAAGGGAGCGATAACTATGGAATTCTTTAAAAAAATGCGTATGAACATGACCGTCAATGCGATACTGACCATTTTTATCGGGGTGCTTTTTGTGCTGAACCCCGGAGGAACCACCGGTACGATAGCCCTGATTGCCGGTATCGCGATTCTGGTTTCCGGCATTGTCGATATCGTTCGCTATGTCAGCGACCGTGGCTATGAAGTCTTCGCAGGCGGAAGCTTGTTTGGTGGTGTGATCAAGTGTGTACTTGGCGTTTTTATGGTCACCCATACCGGAACTGTCATCACGCTGCTTCTGTATATTCTGAGTATTTTTGTTATCATCAGCGGAGTGAACTGCCTGCAAAGCTCCACACAGCTCAAAAGGGCAGGGGTTTCCGGATGGGCTTTCAATATGACGCTGGCCGTGGTGATCCTCGCGGCGGGGATTTTTATGCTGTTCTTCCCGTTTGACGCGGCGTCCACGGCGGTTATGATCGTCGGCGTTATCCTCATCGCGGATGGCGTGACCGAGCTGTTTACATCCTGGAGGATGAAAAAGATCGGAAAGGACTTCCAGAAAGCGATGAAGGATATCCGGGACGAATACGACGGAAATATTATAGACATGTAGCCTATGGCGATGAGGGAGGATACATGTCCGGCAAAATTCTCCGGATGAGGGCATGCCTGTCCTCATCCGTGAGCTCCTGTCCCGCCCGGATATGCTCCAGGGATTCCAGGACGAGGTTTGGGCAGACGCATGGCATCGTATATTCCTGCTTTTTGGAGTCCCAAAAGGAAACAGAGATGTGCTCCATATCCATGCGGATATAAGTCTGGCATCTGCGCTTTAGCTGCAGGATCGGTTCATCTTCTGCGTTGCGCATCCGTTCGTAGAATTCTTCTATTTTAAGGATCGTCGTGATGACGACAAACCTGCAGTTTTTCATGGACCGGTTTTTATACCGCCCCCTGAAGGAGGTCCTGGTATAGGGGTCAAGAAATTTCAGAAGATCGGCTGAATCCATCACGTTCGGGCGCAGCTCATCCAGCAGAATAGCCGGCTGACCGGCATAGCCGTACATCGGATCATTGGAGGAGGAGCTGATAAAAAAGTCTCTGTATTCCATGGCAAGCATTTTACCGAGGACCGTTTTACCGCTGCCGGATTTTCCTGTAATAAAGACGGTCTGCAGGCATCTGTTGTAGGAATC
>JAJQIE010000055.1:0-2893 GCA_021199395.1 Lachnospiraceae bacterium
CTCCTCCGGAATATCTGAAAAGTCCGGAAGGAAACCGTTTTTTTCATAAAGCGGATATTCCCAGAGCTCAGCGTCGCAGAGCTGCGGACCGATGCTAAAAATCGGATACCCCGGATTTGGTACAAGCACCAGCTCTCCAGGATTGCAGAGCGCCCAGGAGATGTGAGCCATCCCCTCCTGAGAGCCATAGAGCTCCATGATCTCGTTTTTCTTTAGCTGAACCCCAAAGCGCCGTTTGTAGAACGACTGTACCGCCTCGATCAGTTCCGGCAGTTCAACCAGCGCGTATTTGTAATTATCCGGATTCTTCGCTGCCTCACTGACCGCATCCATGATATGCCGCGGCGTCCGAAAATCCGGCGTACCCACGGACAGATTGTAAACCGCCCGTCCCTGCTGCAGAAGGTACTCCTTCTTCTCATTCAGAACCGCAAAAATGCCTGCGTCCAGCCGTTTTGCCTTATCGGAAAATGTAATATCCATTGATATTCTCCCCCTCTGTCACTTTGTCATATCCAATATCATCCTGCGTCTCTTTTCCCAGACCATCGTACCGAGGAAAAGCAGTGCTGAAAGCAGCGTAAGACCGCTTCCAATCCACAGTCCGGGCGGCGTATACTTCATCTCGATCGTATGGGAGCCTTCCTCCAGATGTACGCCGATCAGAGCGCCGCCTACGCAGGAAAATTCCGTTTTCTGCCCATCCACAAGTATCGTCCACCCCTCGTCATACGGAATGGTAAGAAGCAGTGTCCCTGCTTCCTTTACTTCCACCTCTCCTGTCACAGTGTCGCTGTCCACTATAACATTTTCGAGCTGGCTCTCTGAAAGCTCATCAACAACCTCCTGATACGCTTCATTGGAGCAGGTATAGATCTCCGCCCGCACCGTTGTCTGCGTCTCTTTAAGAGTTACCGTAAAATCAGCCAGGTCGCTTTCGTCTGAGCTGTTAATCACATACAGATGATCCGTATAATCCGAAAACGTCTTTGAATACTCCGGAGTGTTCAGCACAATCTCCTCCACGCGCGTGTCTATGCACATGTAAACCTGCTTGTTCTCCGGAATTTTGATCGCGTAATTCTGCCCGTCGGCCATATCAATATAACGGTCAAGGACGAAAATCGCCTCATGTCCGGTCGCCAGCTCTACAAAGCTGTTCTGAACCTCCAACGGCTCCTCTGAGCTGGTATCCCAGTCCAGAATCGTATCATCCACCATAAATCCGAGGGACAATGCGTTCTCATTTTCATACAGAGTAAGCTCCCCATCCTCATCTACCTTTTCAAACTGGTAGAAGGTATCGGAAATACCTGACGGAGACGCCACATATTTAATACCAAAAACATCATTCATCAGCTTGGTCACGCCAAGATAACCGTTTTTATTCGTTCTTGCCTCAATGCCAAGCGCATCGCAGAAGTCAATCACAGAGCTCTGCATTGTTGAATTGAACATCACCAGCCCATTGCCACCCACAAACATCGTCACATTCCGCATGCGCTGGCGGTCTACCTCGCTTCGGTAAAAGCTGTCCTCATCCTCCTCCTGATCCGCGATCATCGTCCGGTAGGAGGACTGGTCTGCCAGATAAATACTCCTTGTAACGCTTCCATTCTGTGAAATGCCGTAAATCGCGTTTGCGGCAATCTCAACCACCAGTACGCAGGTAAGCGCCGCACTGAAAACCGATGGCTTCAGCCGCTCCGCATATCTTCCGATCAGCATGAATGCAAAGTAAAAAATCAGCAGCCCCAGCGAAATCAGAAACAGATAGCCTTCCAGCTCCTGTTCCGGATCCAGATACCGTACAATCAGGAATGCAGATGGAACAGCCACAGCAAACAGCAGCTCCGGCAGCCAGTATTTCTTCAGGTGTCCCAGCGCGTCATACGCCATCACAAGCAATACCGCAATATAGATAAATGCAAAGCGGTTCGGAAGTCCATTCTGCGTATGAAATCCATGCCAGATATAGTTCGGAATATTGCAGGCAAAGCTGAACAGCAGCAGAGCACACAGCCCATAATGCGCCAGTCGCTCACGCAGACGGATTTCATGGTCAAACAGATAAAGCACCGCGAGCAGCACCGTCGCCACACCGCAGTAAACATTCAGGCCAACCTGTGAGCTTGAAATCGTCACCGGCTCCAGAAATGCCATGTGATTCTCCAAAAGCTGTGCAAGGCTCTCATAAAACTTTACTGTTGTCGGAAAGGTATTGCTCTCCATCGACTCTGAGGCGGTCAGCCCCATAAACGCCGGAACCAGTACCAGCGCCGCCATCCCGCCAGCGAGAAGCGACGACCAGGCAAAGGTCAGGCAGCTCTTCCCAAGGTCACGCAGAAAGCCGCGCTTTTTCCTCTGAGCTTTTTGCGGTGCAGCAGTTTCATTCTTTTCCTGCTGCAATCCCTCCTCCTGTGAGCCAGACGATACGCGCGGCCCACCGCCTGGTCGCAGCTTCGCAATTCTGCTTCTCCATGCTTTTTTCCCTTTGCTTTTTCCATACTCGCCGGTTTCCGCGATCCAGCGGACAAGAAAATACAGACAGGAGAATATGCAGAGCATAAATCCGATATAATAATTGCACCACAGCCCGTAAAACAGGGCAAGACAGTAAAATCTGCCGCTCTTACCTTTTACGATCTGCTCAATTCCATACATAACGAGCGGAAGCATCGCAACGCTGTCCAGCCACATAAGGTTAAAATAATAGCCGATCACGAAATTGCTCAGGGCATACATCAGACCAAAAACGATAGGTAACGCCCCCTCGCTAAAGCTCGGCGGCAGGTCGCCTTCGCCATTTTCAGAACGCTTCGCGTTGGGCGAATGCTCAGGTAACGCCCCCTCGCTAAAGCTCGGCGGCAGGTCGCCTTCGCCATTTTCAGAA
>JAJQIE010000055.1:2993-4947 GCA_021199395.1 Lachnospiraceae bacterium
GCGTTGGGCGAATGCTCAGGTAACGCCCCCTCGCTAAAGCTCGGCGGCAGGTCGCTTTCGCCATTTTCAGAACGCTGCTCACTATGTTTGTGCATATACCAGGAGAAACAGCCGCCACAGAGCGCAATTTTCAGAAGGATCATCAGATCCATGAAATCGCAGACGTTCTCAGTCGGAATGAAAACCATCAGAAAATTGAGCGGGCTCGCCATATAATATGCGTAGGTAGACCAGAAATTATAGCCAAGACCGCCGGAAAACGAGTAAAGAAGAGACTCGTTGTTTACCAGCTTTTCATGAAAATCCGTGTAGAACGGCAGATACTGGTGCAGGGAATCAATAATCAGAAGCGTCTTGTCTCCGAACGGCCAGACGCCCATCAACGCAAAGCCGACACCGGCGACCAGCGCGCTCAGAAAAAATCCGGCAAGAAAATACCTGCGGGAAATTCGCGCCTTCACAGCTCCATCAGGCGACGGCTTCTCAGACAAAAAAAATCGAAATAATTTTTTCATAAATACCCCATACCTTTGATTGCTTCCAGTTTTATATCATAATGTATCAGCACAGCAAAAGGCGCCGCACAGTGATTTACCTGAGATAAATCTCTTTTCTCAGATAAAATGAATATATAATCCGGTCACGGATCGTTTTCCCGGTCAGGCGCTCCAAAGCCTCCGCATAATAATCAATCTGCGTCCGATAGCGTTTTACCAGTGTATTTTCCGAAAATACCCGGTCGGTCTTGTAGTCCAGAATGGTAATCTGTCCGTCCTCGTCAAACCATGCATCAATCATCCCCTGCACCAGGATGATTTCCGGCTCTAAAAGAGCCACCTCTGTATCCGCGGTATGACGGGAATTACCGATGTCCCCGACTATTCCGGTGTCTTCGACATTTTCAGAGCTCCCGGTATTGTCCGTGTATCCGGTATTGTCAGTGTACCCGGTATTTTCACCGGTTCCAGTCCTTCCGATTTGGGACAGGCGCTGTTTTCCGTATATCTCATCCGAGGGAACGCCAAGCACAAAGGGCTGTTCCCGGTGAAGCCGTCCATCCAGTGCCGCTCTCTCCATTCTGCGCCCGCTTTCGGAACATAAAAATGCAGCAATGTCGTCAAGACATACCGCCGCAGCTTCATCCTCAGCCATTTTACCACATCTTATCAGTTCTTCCAACTGCATTTGCAATTCTTCTTTCTTAGAAAAATCTAAATTTTCCATGAAGGTGTGGTAAGCAGTGCCGCGGTCTGCGCCGCCGCGCGGCATTTGCTCCGCATCCGCCTCTGCGCCCGGCATCTCATCTGAACTCTTGTTTTGTTTCCTTTCAGTCTCCTCGTTTAACGGATTTGAGAATCTCGGAATCAGCGGGACAACCGTCTCTGTCGCATACAGCTCTCTCGCATCGTTTTCTTCCATTCTCTGCGACATTTTTTTCAGATCAGATACCGTAACCTTTCCGGGAATATCCTGATTGGCTTCATAAGGATATTCTAATGCAAACACGCGCTCCAGACAGCTCTTTGCCTGCTCGTCGACACACTCATATGGATCCAGATGCAAAAGCTCCTGAAGTGTGAGCAGATTTTCCGTACTTTGCATTGCGGCCTCTGAAGCGTTTCCGATGGGCGTGAACACGCGTACATCAAATTGTCCATAGCATCTCTGGAATGGGGGATGCGTCCTGCTGCCGCGCTGAGGCGAGGGGGCGTTTCTTTCAACAGATTCGGAATGAATTTGCCGCTCCCGTTCGGCAGATACGATCGCCGGAGCTACCCAATCCAGATATGTATCAGCTCTGGAAAGCCAGGAATACGAAAGCGTCCCCGAAAAGCTTTCAAGTGTATCCGGCTGACAGGGAGCCGCATTTTCCCATGCCATTTTCTTTTTTTCAAGATCCTTTACGCTTCCGGTCAGGATCAGCTTTTCCTTTGCCCTCGTCATCGCTACATAC
>JAJQIE010000298.1 GCA_021199395.1 Lachnospiraceae bacterium
GCTTTGGCAGCTTCACCATCCTGCACGGCCTTTTTCTTTTTCGACGCTTTTTTTTCTGCAGCTTGTGCCGCTGCTTCCTCTTTGGAGGGAGGACGGGCGGAACCCTTGCTACTCGCAGTCTTTTTGCTCTTTACCGGTTGCTTTTTCTGAGAAAAGCCATCCTGATCGGAGCTTTCCCGGAGGGATTCAGCGCCCTTTTTCTCCTGTGACAGTCGGCGCTGGCGCTTTTTCAGCGCCGCTACCTTTGCGGCGTTAGGATTCTCCTCACCTTTCGCTATCGTGGGGGTGCCTTGAGCAGCGCCCTGTTTGGAACGGATGGAGATCGGGCTTTCCAGCCGATGATTTAGGTCAATGCCGTTATCACGGGCGGCGCTTTGCTGTGCAGGGATTTCCTTTGCGTTAGCAGGAGGAGCTTTCTTAGCAGGAGATTCTATCGCCTTTGTACTCCGGGGCTTTTTGGATGCTTGTGCATCAGGCGCAGTTTTCTGTACCGGTGTGACCGCTGCCGCAGTCTCCGGTGTTGCATGGTTTGCACTTAGCGGAGTGCGCTTCTGTGCTGCAGATAGGGGATTGTTCTCACTGGTCGCTGGTGCCGTCAGCCCACTGTCTGCCGTCGGTTTACACTCCTGTAAACGGGTTCGTTTCTTTGGCGCTTTTGGGGTGATTGCCGGAGTGCTATTTTCTCCAGTGGGAGCGTTAAGGTTCAAATGTCCATCCGTCTCTTGCACTGGAGATATGGAAGGATCAATACGGTGATTGACAGGAATACCGTTGTCCCGCGTTCTGATGCCACTTTCCCGTGGCTGAACACGAGGAGAAACGACGGCTGGAGTGGTTGCCGGGGTGGACTGTCCAGTATCTACAGCAGGGTGGTGATCCTGCAGTTGTGACTGCCGCCGCGCCTGCTGTCTGGTTCTGCCTGTGGCTGGATGCTGAACATTCTGGCTCTGGGCAGAGGCAGGAGAAGTGTTTAGCGGCACATTCTGAGACTGTCCATTTATAGCAGCGCGATCAGTACGATGATTGACCGGTATACCGTTATCCTGCACCGGAGTAGAGTGTTCCACTGCATAGACAGGTGTGGTAGCTTGCACAGAGGATAAATCTGAACGATTTCCCTGTGCTTGAGACTGCCGCCGTGCCTGTGGTCTGGTCATGCCTGTGGCTGGGCGCTGAACATTCTGGCTCTGAGTAGAAACAGGGGTAGTGTTTAGCGTTACATCCTGAGGTTGAGTATTTACAGCGACATGATCAGTGCGATGATTGACGGGGATACCGTTATCTTGCACTGGGGTAGAGTGTTCAGACGTATAGACAGGTGTGGTAGCTTGCACAGAGGGCGTATCTGAATGTTTTCCCTGTATCTGCGACTGCCTCTGTGCCTGCGGTCTGGATACACTTGATGCAGGTCGCTGCGTATCCTGATTTTGGACAGGAACAGGATCAAATTGCTGTTGCCTGTGGGTTTCTGCAACCACAACATGCGAATCATGGCTTGTTGCAGAAACTGGGGTGGTGTTTAACGGTACACTCTGGGACTGTTCGTTTACAGCAATATGATCCGTGCGATGATTGGCGGGGATGCCATTATCCTGCACTGGAGTAGCGTGTTCAGCCGCATAGACAGGCGTGGTAGCCTGCACAGAGGATATATCTGAACGATTATCCTGCAGCGATGAATGCCGCTGTGCCTGCGGTCTGGATGCACTTGATGCCGGGTGACCGGTATCCTGGTTTTGGACAGGAACAGCATTGAATTGTTGGAATCTTTGGGGTTCCCGCACATCAGTGTGTGTGCTAGTGGGTTCTGCGGTAACAGTATTAAAGTTAAGCTGTTCACCGGACTGTTGCCTGTTTACAGGAGTTCGTTCAGTACGGTGATTGGAAGGAATGTGGTTGTCTCGGACAGATGCCGGTTCAGATGAATTGCCATTTTCCGTTGCCTGTGTCTGATAGGATTCAGCCATGTTTTGATGCAACGGCTGTTCAGAACGGTAGCTCTGTCTGCTTTCCGCATGGGCAGATTCCGATTGAGGCTGGGATTGAAAGTACTGCTCCGTATCCTGCCGCTGGGTGTAATGCCGCCGCCCGCTGTGTTGTTCCATTGCCGCCGTATAATAATGATTCAAGTGGCTGGGCGTAGCGGGTGATGTGGAAGATGCAACAGGCTCTGCCGTGTAAGGTGAGTGATTCAGCGGGGAAGAATAGGGTTCCGGATTCGGATTCCCATTCATATCCTGCTGAGTTTCACTTTGAACAAAGGTGCTGTTCTGTGCCTCCGTCTGTTGGAACGGGGATACTTGCTCCTGTTGATAAGAGGGGTGGGAGTTGGCAGGTGCATGCTGTTCTGTTCTCATGGCAGCATGACTGTTGTAATAACGGGAATGTGAGGACGGAGCAGATGCACTTTAATTCTGATCAGCCGGTGCATTGAGCGCCGGTTCCGGTGCGTTCCTCGGAGAAGCCACATTATTATAATGAAGGGATTCAGTATCCCTTGTGATGGGAGCATCACTTCTGGTCGTATCTATACCTGCCGTCTGCGGCGCTGTCTGCTGAAAATGAGAGCTATATTCCTGCGAGAAAGCGGGATGGGAAGGCTCTGTTTCAAGCGGGTTGTTTCCGGTCATCGACCTGTCCGTATAGGACAGGTGATCAGAATGGAAAGAAGGTTCCGAAGTCGCCGTAACGGATTGCTCCGAAATGGCCTGCCTTGCCCTCTGGCTTGCAGAATACTGTGCATGACTGCTTTGGGTTGAGGAACGGACTTCCTGTGTCGCTGTCGGCTCTGTGGAACGATGAAATTCCTGTTCCACCTGCCGGTTGCTGATTTTGATATTTTCCCCGGTGGCGAGGTTTTCCTGCACAAGACCGTCACGGGTCATTTTCTGTACAGTTTTTGATCTCGCCCGGTGGCGTCGTTTGCTCATGTGTGCTGGTTCACCTCCTTACTGATCTCCGGAAAGCCCGGCACAGGCCGGACCTTCCGGAAAAAATGTGGTCAGTCCTCATCAATGGGAGCCAGTTCAATGGAATCCCAACGCTCACTGATGGTAGCGTTGGTCTTATTCGCAGCCTGCACGAGCATCTGCTCCTGCGTGGAGGGAACCAGCCGGTTTGCGATCCCCATCAGGGTCTTGGCCAGATGCTCCTTCTCATGGATAAAGTGGTTCAGGCCGTCGATGGTGTCGGAAAGGGCGATCATATCGTCGAGAAGCTGTCCGAAGTCATCCACGGACATGACGATGTAATCAATGCTTCCTTCGCCCTTATTCTCCGGGGCGTCCTTGCGGTTCTTGCAGCACTTGTGGTTCTCTGGGTCGGGGCAGGAATCGCAGGCGGCACAGTTGCCGCAGTTGACACAGCCGCCGCAGCGGTCACAGTGTCCGCAGTCATGCTCATCCGGTTCGTGCTTGGGACGCACAGGCGGATAGCCCATCATCGCAAGACACTCACTGCACTGGTCGATCAGTTCGCGGATGGCCTCGGAAGATGTTTTATGGGTTTCAAAATTCATGTTGTTCATAATGATGTCTCCTTATAAAATAGTGTCAGGTGGTTTCTGTGAGTTTGGTACTCATGATGTGATAGAGGGTATTGTGCGGGAAGTGATCCCTGAATGGGATAATGACATTGCCGTAGAACAGCAATCCCTCGCCTTCTCCGGAGTTGGTGACGTAGGAGAGCTGATGGGTGGAAATACTCAGCGCCTTGGCCAGAATCTGACGATCTCCGCTGGCCTGATTCAGCATGTAAATGAAGTCGGAATTTTCAAATATGTTCTCGATTTCGCGGGAACCCAGCAGATCCTTGACGTTCTGCGTGATTCCAGTGGGGATGCCGCCCCATTTTCTGAATCGCTTCCAGATCTCCACGGAGTATGCGGCGGTCTGTTCCTCCTTCAGCAGCAAATGGAACTCATCACAATAGAACCAGGTGTGCTTATGGGCGGTACGGTTCTCAGTAACACGGCCCCAGACCTGATCCTGAATAATGAGCATACCGATTTTTTTCAGCTGCTTGCCCAGGTCTTTGATGTCGAAGCAGACCAGACGGTTTGTCAGGTCAATGTTCGTCCTGTGATTGAATACATTCAGGGAACCGTGAACGTAGATTTCCAGCGTGGTAGTGATTCACTTTGCCTTGGGGTGATCGTAGGCGAGCAGGTAGTTGTACAGGTCCTCCAGAATCGGCATATTCTCCGGCTTCGGGTCAGCCAGATAAGGCTGGTACACCGAGCGGATCGCCTGGTCGATGATGGAACGCTCCTCGCCTTCGATGCCGTTCCTGCCCATGATTAGCTCAAACAAGGACAGGATAAATTCGGACTTGAGCTGTAGCGGGGAATCGTCCTCGGAGTAGTTCATGTTGATGTCCATAGGGTTGATATAATCGTGGCTGTTGGCGGCGATATGCACCACCTGCCCATGCAGGGCATTGATTAGCGGCGCATATTCTGCTTCCGGGTCACAGATCAGGATGGTATCATCCGGGCAGACCAGAAAGACATTCGTGATCTCACGCTTGGCCGAGAAGGACTTACCGGAACCGGGAGTGCCGAGAATCAGGCCGTTCGGATTTTTCAGCTTTCGCCTGTCCACCATGATCATGTTGTTGGAGAGGGCATTTAACCCATAGTAGAGAGCCTGACCTCCCTGAAACAGTTCCTGTGTAGTGAACGGAATGAAAATCGCTGTGCTGCTGGTAGTCAGCCCCCGTTCAATGGGGATCAGGTTGGATGCCAGCGGCAGGCTGCTCATCAGCCCATCCTCCTGCCGGTAATCCAGCCGCCGCAGATTACAATTTGCCTGCTGTGCGATACTGGATGCTTGAAACAGATTGCTGTCAAGCTGCTTCTTGGTCGGGGCGGTCATCATCAGAATGACCGTGACAAGGAACATACGCTCATTTCGGCTCTGCAGATCCTCCAGGAGCTTTTTCGCTTC